>JABMQB010000285.1 GCA_013203525.1 Mariniphaga sp. | reverse complement strand
TGCCGATACAGATCAATTTGGAACACCAACTCATACTCTTTTAATAGAAGGCAATAATATGATGGTACCCATAAAAATAGATGGTTATTATCAGGAAAATGGCAGTTTTATTATCGAGAGTAGCCAAAATAAGGGTACATTTTTTAATAGTATTGAACTCGGTAAGAAAATTTTTAAATCCCGAAATAGATTACTCACACACTTATAAATATCCTGTTCCTCCCGATATTGTTTTTTATACCAGTCTATTTTATAATTTTGTTGAAGAATGGCTTGGTTAAAAAAAGCATATAAAAAGAATATATACGGAGTAATGGGAACTCTTGTTTTTCATATTCTGCTCATTTCATTATTTCTATTAGCCGATATTGATATGAAAGGGAAAATGAAAGAAGAACCGATTATTATCGAATTTCCAGATATTTTACCTGAACCTGAAGAAATTATTGATGATCAGCAGGAAAATCTTGCTGAATCTGAACAAGGGAGTGCTGAATTAATAACAAACAGAGCTTCAAACATTAGTGCTCAGGTAGAAGATAATTTTTTTGATGAGGATTATAAAAATCAGTTAAGTGAGTCTCAAAAGTTGGTTGCGGATGTGAATAACCAATTGAATAAACAGATTATTAAAATTGAAGATGTTGAAATGCCTGTAGATAACACTCATGATATGGATCCTGATTCAATTAGAAATATAATTTACACCGGGAAAAGTAATATAATATATGTGTTGGAAAACCGATATCACATTAGTTTACCAATACCTGTTTACCTGGCACAAGGGGGAGGAGAGGTAGTTGTAGATATTGTTGTTGATAGAAGAGGTAATGTTGTAAAAACCAATTCAAGAAATAACAGAAGTATTTCAGATCCTCAGGTTTTTTATTATGCCGAATTGGCTGCAGGAAGAACCACTTTTAACTCCGATCCTACAGCTCCTACCCAGCAAAGAGGTACTATTACATACCTTTTTATTGCTCAATAAATGATGTAAAAAAAATGTTAACTTTAACAACATTTAACACAAGTTTGTTGTTTTATGCTGTAAAGGTACCTTATATTTGTGGTACGTTTATTTTCATAAGTTTAGGTTTAGTTAGGTTAGTTAGTTTAATGAGAAAAGGATAGGCTGTTGAGCCTATCCTTTGTTTTTTTATACCCACCCTGATTCAATTTTTTATTATTAAAAATAAATTGCCTGATAATTAACTCCTTATTTATTTTCTTTAAAAGAACAAATCCTTTGAAAATTGCTTGTTATACATTTAATTTGTATTAAGTATTTATTCATGGAAAGATAAATTTATCAACATTAAGGGTTACCTTTTGGGAATAATCCGAATTATAGTATAGAATAATGAAAAACTTTACAGACGAACAAATCCATAAAGGGATTTTAAGAAACGACAGTTTAGTATTACAATTCATTTATAAGCAGTTCTTTTACAAGGTTAATAATTTTATCAGGAATAACAGCGGCAATGACGAGGATGCCAGCGATATATTTCAAGAGGCTATAATAGTCATTTTCAGGAAACTGAAAGACAGTAGCAAAGCATTGGAAAATCGTCCATTTCATTTGTACCTGTTTTCAGTTTGCCGGTTTTTATGGTTAAAACAACTTGAAAAACGCAGAATTGAAAATGAAAAGGTAAATGATAGCTTGCCATACCAGGAAGATAATTACGATGAAGACTTTTATGAAGTAGTTAATAAAAACGAAAGATATAGCCTTTATCAGAAACATTTCAGCAACCTGAGTACCGATTGCCAAAAAATAATGCAGTTATTCTTTGAAAAAGTTCCTTTAAAGCAAATCGCTCAGATTATGGGATATAAGAGTGAGAAATATGCGAAGAAAAGGAAATACAAGTGTAAAGAGCTATTAATAGAAAGAATAAAACAAGATTCACAATATAAAAAAATTTTAGAAGATGATACGTAAAGTTGAATACACCGAATGGATTGAAAGCTACCTAAACAGCGATTTGAATCCAGAACAGAAGAAAGAATTTGAGGCAGAAATAGCTTCAAATGCTGAGTTAGCAGAAGAACTAAAACTACATGTTGAAGTTCAGGATGCACTGAAAGAAAATGATGTAATGAATTTAAGAAAAAACCTAAACACAATCTTAAATTCAGAAAATTCAGATTCAGAAAAACTAAAAGCCTCTTTTGATTTAATTGAAGATTTAAATGAGTTTAGTGAATTTGAAAATCAGGTTGACCCCG
This sequence comes from Mariniphaga sp., assembly GCA_013203525.1. Lineage (GTDB taxonomy): Bacteria > Bacteroidota > Bacteroidia > Bacteroidales > Prolixibacteraceae > JABMQB01. Next base: position 1,645 of record JABMQB010000285.1, on the reverse strand, counting down.
ATGAACTTTTAAATTACTACGAATCCCTACCAAAACTCCACATTTACCAACACGAAATTGCTTCCAAAGAAAATGTTCACCGTTTTTATAAAGAACAGGAACTTACTAAAGCAAGTGTTGAGGAAGAAGAAGTATTTTCAGATGAAACTTTAATGGCAGAAATTGAAGAAGCCATTATGGAAAAAGACGTACTTCAATTACGTGATAATTTGAAGCAGGTTGCTAAATCAATGCCTGAGCATGATTATAACCACGAACAAATAGATGAATATCTTAACAACACAATGTCGGGTGAAGAATTAGCAGAATTTGAAAAAGAATTGGTTGCAAATTCACGTTTGGCAAATGATGTTGAATTACATAAAAACCTGGAAGAAGCTGTTATGGAATCTGATGTTATAAATCTCAGAGCACAAATGAGTAACATTATGGAGTCACAAACTTCTTATAACCAGGAATTTGTTGATATAGAGAAATATCTTGAAAACGAACTTACTGCCGATCAATTAGCAGAGTTTGAAAACGACATGTATGAAAATGTTGATCTTAAGGCAGATGTTAAGCTTCATAAAGATGTAGATATGGCAGCAGCAGAAAACGATGTGATGAATTTAAGAGACAATCTGCGAAGTATTAATGCTGATATAAGTACAAGAGAAGAAAAATCTGTCATAAGACTTAATCCAGGCCTAAGGTCTACCTTTGTAAGGTACTCAGCTGCGGTTGTGATATTAATTGCATTTGGATTGTCAATTGTGCTTAGGTTACAGCCAGTTAGCAGTGATGAGTTATATGGTAAATATATACTTGATACAGATGCGATAGGTACAACCCGTAGTGCTGATCAATATGATTTAACACTAAATAGCGGGAAAGAACTATTCAATTTACAACATTATGAACAAGCTGCTTTATTGTTCCAGGTTGTAATTGACAGAGACGATTCTAATTCGATACCGCAATTCTTCCTTGCTAATAGTTATCAAAATATGAAAGAATCATTAGCGGCAATTGAAGGATACAAAAAGGTTTTTGCTAATAACGAAAGTACCTTTAAAGAATTAGCTGGATACAATATCGGATTATGTTTTCTGATACAGGATGATCAAAAAAGCGCTGCAGAACAGTTTAGAAAGTTAATTCAGAATGAAAACTTCTATAGTCAACAAGCGGCTGCAATACTTAGGGAACTAAAACTTGAGGATAAAGAATAATTATAAGATTTAGAATAAATTAAATTAAGCCCGGATTTTTCGGGCTTTTTTATTTTTATTTAGTTGATCGGCTAATATGATTATGAGTATTAAAAGAATTGCAATAAAAAAATAAAAGTCTTTACTTGTATTTAAAGCATCGGTATTACCAATTGAAACATAACAAAGCCAAACATGCGGATGTGCTGTAACCGGATTAGCATTTTCAATGTGTTTTAGTTTAGCCAACCTTAAAGCTTCATGCTTTTTTTTGCCAGCATTTAACAATCTATAAAATTCACCCATTATTTCAGCACCCGATCTGTCTTCCACTTCCCAAAGTGTCATAACAATTGACGGGCAACCTGCATAAAAGAATCCACGAGCAAGGCTTATTACACCTTCACCTTCTCTTAATTGCCCACTTCCGGTATTGCATGCACTTAAAACAG
>JABMQB010000284.1 GCA_013203525.1 Mariniphaga sp. | reverse complement strand
TTCCAGGCCTGACGGCAAAACTATGTGTTAAGGCTGGGGAGGAAATTAAATCAGGAGAACCCGTATTTTTTGATAAATACTCTCCTGAAATTGTTTTTACAGCGCCAATTGGGGGTAAAGTACTTTCAATCAACCGTGGTGAAAGAAGAAAAATCCTTGAAGTTGTTATTCAAGCTGAAGAAAGTGCAGGTTCTGTTGAATTTAAAAAAGCCGACCCCTTATCACTTTCAGAGGAGGAAATTAAAGAACAACTTCTTAAAAGTGGTTTATGGCCATTTCTGAAACGCAGGCCTTATGGCGTTATCGCCAAACCATCGGAAAAACCTAAAGATATTTTTATTTCGATGTTTGATACTGCACCACTTGCTCCCGATTATGATTTTATTTTAAAGGGACAGGAAAGTACTTTTCAGACAGGATTAAATGCATTGTCGAAATTAACTGATGGAAAAATCTATCTGGGAGTTAATGGAACATCGAATGCTACCTCTTATAAAAATGTTGAGGTAAATGCATTTTCAGGACCGCACCCGGCAGGGAATGTTGGGATTCAGATACACAATATTTCACCATTAAATAAGGGTGATATAATCTGGACAATCAATCCACAGAATGTTCTGTTTATTGGCCGCCTTTTTGAAACCGGGAAACTTGATCTTTTAAAAATTGTTGCATTAGCAGGTTCCGAGGTTGAAAAACCCGGCTATTATAAATGTATTTTAGGAACAACCATATCTGCATTATGCGATGATAATCTGAAAAATGAAAAAAACCAGCGGATAATTAGCGGAAATGTGCTAACAGGAACTAAAGTAAATAACGATAACTATCTGGGATTTTACGATTCGTTAGTATCGGTAATTCCTGAAGGTGATGAGTATGAATTTATGGGTTGGGCAACACTTGGATTCAAAAAATTTAGTGCCAGCAAAACCTACATGGCGTCGTTATTGCCTAAAAAAGAATACGAGATAAACGCCAATATGCATGGTGGTGAAAGGGCTTTTGTTATGTCGGGGCAATACGAGAAATTAGTACCAATGGATATCCTTCCGGTTTTCCTGTTAAAAGCTATTGTTGTTAACGATATTGATAAAATGGAGCAAATGGGGATTTATGAAATTATTGAGGAAGATCTTGCATTATGTGAATATGCCTGTACTTCAAAAATTAAAGTTCAGGATATTGTAAGGCAGGGCATCAATTCAATGATAGTAGAATTAGGGTAATCAAATCTGAAAAAATAAAATCAACTTTATATAATGAAGTTTATCAGAAACATTTTTGAAAAGACAGAGCCATTTGTTAAGAAGGGAGCAAAGTTTCATTGGCTTCGTTCTACACACGAGGGACTTTTTACGTTATTCTTTGTACAAAAGAACACGTCAAAATCCGGGGCTCATATTCACGATTTCATCGACCTTAAACGGACGATGGGTATTGTTGTACTCGCACTTGTTCCCGCAATTTTATTCGGGATGTACAATACCGGGTTTCAACATTTTAAAGCAATTGGCGAACTGGCATCAACAGGATTTTTTGAAATATTCCTTTTTGGATTACTAAAAGTATTCCCTGTTATTGTAGTATCGTATGTTGTTGGGTTGGGAATTGAATTTGTTTTTGCCCAGATTCGTGGGCACGACATTCAGGAAGGATTCCTGGTTTCGGGTATCCTTATTCCTTTGGTAATGCCAATCGAAACTCCACTTTGGATGATTGCTGTTGCAACTGCTTTTGCTGTTATCATCGGCAAAGAAGTATTTGGTGGAACCGGCATGAATATCTGGAATCCAGCACTGGTTGCACGGGCATTCCTGTTTTTTGCCTATCCGGCTCAAATGTCCGGCGAATCAGTTTGGGTATCACTAAAAAGTACCGATGTAGTGGTTGATGGATTTTCAGGAGCTACACCCATGGCGCAAGCTGCTGCAGGAAATATTAATTTTAGTGTTTCCGATGCCTTTTTCGGATTTATCCCCGGATCGGTTGGAGAAACTTCAACCCTGGCAATTTTATTAGGTGCGCTTATTCTTATTGTTACCGGAATCGGAAGTTGGAAAATAATGATGTCGACAGTTGCAGGTGGAGTTGTTATGGGGATTATCCTAAATATTTTTGCCGGAGCTGAGGGGCTTTCACCTGAAGTTGCAAGCTATTTTTCAATGCCTTTCTGGCATCACTTAATTATTGGAGGTTTTGCTTTTGGTGCAATTTTTATGGCTACCGACCCTGTTTCAGGATCTCAAACCGAAAAAGGAAAATGGATTTATGGATTCCTGATTGGAATTCTGGCAGTTCTTATCAGAGTATTAAATCCTGCCTTCCCCGAAGGTATGATGCTTGCCATTTTAATAATGAATACGTTCGCACCACTAATCGACCATTATACTGTACAAGGAAATATTAAACGTCGGTTAAAACGAGCATCCGTCAGCTGACGGACAACTTAACTGTAAAAATTCGAATGATGAATAGAAACGGAAATATATACACGTTCATGTATGCAGCCATAATGGTAATTATTGTTGCAGCTGTTCTTTCGGCTGTGGCAATGGCATTAAAACCAAGGCAGACAAAGAACTTTGAGACTGAGAAAAAGCAAAATATTCTTGCTTCGGTAAATATTGAAAGTAATGCAAAAAATGCTGAAGAGATTTATGCAAAAAATGTGACACGCACCTATGTGGTAAACTTAAGTGGCGATGAAAAAGAAGGTGATGCTTTTAATACGAATATTAAAAAGGAAATGGCCAAAGACCAGAATGAAAGAATCCTTCCGGTATTTGAATGCCAAACCGAAGATGGATTAAAATATGTTATTCCTTTGCGCGGGTCAGGACTCTGGGGGCCGGTTTGGGGATATATTGCATTAAATGAAGACCTGAATACTATTTATGGTGCCAACTTCGACCACGAAGGTGAAACACCCGGGCTTGGAGCTGAAATTTCAACGGTTCAGTTTGAAGAGCAATTTAAAGGTAAAAATATTTTTGATGCAAGCGGAAAGCTTGTTTCAATTATTGTTGCCAAAGTTGGTGAAGTTGCACCCGAAGTACATAAAGTTGATGGAATTTCGGGAGGGACTATAACAAGTAAAGGCCTGGAAAGAATGCTCCTTGATGATTTTAATACATATAAAGAATTCCTATTAAAGAAAAAATCATAAGTGATGAACGAAAAAGAACCATTATTTTCTAAGAAAAACCTGAAACTGCTTTCCGATCCGATGAATAACAGTAATCCAATTACTGTTCAGGTATTGGGTATTTGTTCGGCACTGGCAGTTACGGCACAGCTAAAACCTTCAGTGGTTATGGCAATTTCAGTGGTAGCGGTGTTGGCTTTGGCAAACGTGATTATTTCTTTATTACGAAATACAATACCTAACCGTATCCGGATTATCGTTCAGTTGGTTGTTATTGCTGCACTGGTAATTTTAGTCGACCTGGTGCTAAAAGCCTATGTTTACGACGTTAGCAAACAGTTATCAGTTTTTGTTGGGCTGATCATCACAAACTGTATAATTATGGGTCGCCTTGAGGCATTTGCTTTGGGAAACAAACCCTGGCAATCATTCCTCGATGGAGTTGGAAATGCTGCCGGATATGGTGTAATCCTGATAATTGTTGGATTCTTCCGTGAATTGTTTGGATCCGGTACATTGTATGGTTACAAAATTATTCCTGACAGCTGGTATATTGCAAACGGAGGATTTTATGAGAACAACGGACTTATGGTGCTTTCGCCTATGGCACTGGTTGTTGTGGGAATCATCATTTGGGTTCAACGCAGTAAAAACCGTCAATTAATCGAAGACTAACCTGATAATAAAAAAAAATGGAAAATCTGATTAATATATTTATCAAGTCGATCTTTATTGAAAACATGGTATTTGCATATTTCTTTGGGATGTGTTCATACCTGGCTGTTTCAAAAAAAGTAAGTACAGCAATGGGGCTTGGGATTGCTGTAATTTTTGTTCTCGTAATTACTGTTCCGGTAAACTACCTTTTAGAAAAATATATTTTAAATGAAGGAGCCCTGATATGGCTAGGTGAAGGTTTTGCCAATGTCGACCTGAGTTTCCTCCGTTTTATAATGTTTATTGCAATCATTGCATCTATGGTGCAGTTGGTTGAAATGATTGTTGAAAAGTTTGCTCCTGTTCTTTATAACCAACTGGGAATTTTTCTTCCACTAATTGCTGTTAACTGTGCAATTTTAGGAGGATCTTTATTCCTTCAGCAAAAAGCATTTATTAATGTTGGCGAAGCATCAGTTTATGGTTTAGGTTCAGGTGTTGGCTGGTTGCTTGCAATTGTGGGCATTGCAGCCATCAGGGAAAAAATTGAATACTCAAGTGTTCCGGCACCTTTACGTGGCCTCGGAATTACATTTATTGTAACCGGCCTGATGGGGCTGGCATTTATGGGATTCATGGGAATTAAATTATAAAAATAAAAATCAATTACCGATGATATTGTTATCAACACAAACTACGGTTGTAATTGCCAGTGTGGTAGTATTCTTAAGTGTTATTATTTTGTTGGTTGCCATTTTGCTTTATGCAAAGAAAAAACTAATGCCCAGCGGAATTGTAAAAGTCGATATAAACGACGGGTATATGGAATTTAAAACCAATCCGGGCGATACGCTTTTAACAACTCTGGGGAATAATAAAGTTTTACTTCCTTCGGCATGTGGAGGCGGTGGAACCTGTGCTATGTGCCGTTGCCAGGTTACCGATGGTGGTGGCTCGATCCTTCCTACCGAAACCGGATTTTTTACCCGAAAAGAACAAAATGATAACTGGAGGCTTGCCTGCCAGGTGAAGGTAAAAGAGGATATGAAAATCCATATGCATCAGGAAATTCTGGGTGTGAAAAAATGGGAATGCGAAGTGGTTTCAAACGATAATGTGGCAACCTACATTAAAGAGTTTGTGGTTAAATTGCCCGAAAGCGAAGTGCTCGATTTTAAATCGGGAGGGTATATTCAGATTGACGTACCAAAAATCGAAGTCGACTTTAAAGACATGGAAGTTGGCGACGAATATCTCGAGGAATGGAATAAGTACAATATGTTCGACCTGAAAATGAAAAATCCGGAACCTACATTCCGTGCTTATTCAATGGCAAACCATCCTGCCGAAGGAAATATTGTAATGCTGAACATCCGTATTGCAACCCCACCATTCGACCGTGTTAAAGGCGGTTTTATGAAGTTAAATCCGGGTATATGCTCTTCCTATATATTCTCACGCAAACCGGGAGATAAAGTAATGGTTTCAGGTCCATACGGCGAATTCTTCCTGAAAAACAACGATAACGAAATGATGTTTATTGGCGGCGGTGCAGGAATGGCTCCGATGCGTTCGCATTTACTTCACCTTTTTCAAACCGTTAAAGAAACGAAAAAGGAAATTACTTTCTGGTATGGAGCACGTTCGTGGACTGAGGTATTTTATTACGACCAATTCCGTGAGATTGAAAAAAATTACCCGAACTTTAAATTTAACCTGGCTTTATCTGATGCTTTGCCCGAAGATAAATGGGAAGGGCCAAAAGGATTTATCCACCAGGTGATTTACGATATGTACTTGAGTAAACATGAAGAGCCCGAAGAAATTGATTACTACCTCTGCGGGCCACCCATGATGAACGATGCAGTTAACAAAATGCTGTACGACCTGGGCGTTCCTGATGAAAACGTATTGTTTGATGATTTTGGAAGCTAATTTTTTAGTAGTCAGTAGTGAGTAAAGAGTAGTGAGATTTTAAAATCAAATTGCAAGCAAAAAACTAAGAAACTATATATTTAATCATTGTTGTCCGGTAAACCCGGAATTTAATTCTTTTTCAAATTTAACTTATTGATACATAGTATCCATATTTTCTTTGCTTAAAAGTAAGCCCCCTCTATTT
>JABMQB010000283.1 GCA_013203525.1 Mariniphaga sp. | reverse complement strand
TTACTAAATATACTTAAGGATATACATGCGGAAACTGTTTCGGACGGGCTTGCCTTCGTGGAAGGTTTGAATCTGGTCAACGGCTTGCCTCTTATCGGAGGATCTCCCTTGTCAGAAGGTATAACTTTGATCCAGGGTACAGCTTATGTCAATGGAAATACAGTATTCGTCGATTTAAATGGAACAGCTTTTGTAAATGACGTGGAAATTACTAAATATCCTGACAGGGAGTTGGAAGTGATTGACGGGCTTACTCTGGTCTTAGGTATGCCAGTTGTAAGGCCAACCGAAATTGCCGATGGAACAGCTTTTGTCAATAGTGACACAGTGAAAATTGTTGATGGATTTTTAACCGAAGTGAATAATGAAACCCTGACAGATAACCTGCCTGTTATTAACGGCCTTTCACTAATAAGCGGAACTGCTTATGTCAACGGGACAACTGTTGAAGTGATTAATGGGACACCTTATGTAAATGGTACTCCTTATGTTAATGGTACACCCTATGTAAACGGCACGCCATTCATTAATGGGACTGCCTACGTCAATGATATCCTAATAATCAACGGTACGCCGTTTGTCAATTGTCAGAATATTGTAAATGGTACTGCTTATGTTAATGGCACTCCATTTGTAAACGGAACTGCCTACGTTAATGCAATTGAAATAATAAATGGCACTCCAGATGTAAATGGCACTCCTATTATAAATGGTACTCCATATGTTAATGGCACTCCATATGTTAATGATACTCCATATGTTAATGGTACTCCATATGTTAATGGTACTCCGTTTGTAAACGGAACACCATTTGTTAATGGAACACCATTTGTTAATGGTACTGCTTTTGTTAATGGTACTGCTTTTGTAAATGAAACAGCTTTTGTAAATGGCATGGGGCTTTTAAATTCCGCAGGCAACTTGGAGTTTGTTGATCCTCAAAATTTCAGCCTCGTAGCCAACAACGGGACTGCTTTTGTCAATGGAACTGCTTTTGTCAATAGCCTCCCGTTATCCGACACCACATCAGGAAACATTGATGCAGGCGGTTTTGTTAATGCTGTAAATCACTCCAATGCTTATGAAATATACATGGCCAGTGGAACACCATACGTCAATAAAACGCAAATGGTCAATGGAATGGCAATAATCGATGGAGATGCCCTGGCAAGTGGGACTGCATTTGTAAACGGGACAGCGTTCGTTAATCATCTTGCTTCGGTCAACGGAACGGCATTTGTAAATGTAGAAAATAATGTTCCTGTTCCTGTTCCCTTTGTGAACGGAACTGCCTTTGTCAATACCATTAATGATGACAGCAATTCAGGAATCATCATGATTTTTGACATAGAGGCACTTCAGCCTCAAGTGGGGGAACAAGATCCGATCGATTTAAGCGCTTTAAACCTCATCACAGGAACACAGGTTGGGCAACACTGGATCATTCCGGGAGCTCTTTTGTCCAAAAACTTTGAAGTAACTTATGGTTTGGGTACTTTAACGGTTACTCCTGCACCAGTTTCAATAACCCTTCCTAATCAAACAATTACTACATACGATGGGAAAGCAAAAATGGTAACAGTCACAACCAATGTGCCCGATATAGCTCTATCAATAACTTATGATAGTATTGCTTCATTACCAATAAATGCTAACAATAACATCGCTGTTTTTGTTACTGTAACTGATCCAAATTATTCCGGATCAGCTACAAGCACTTTAGTTATCGAAAAAGCTGATGCTAATTTCAATATTGATCCATATAATATTATATATGATGGAAACAATCATACGGCTACAGGAACTGCAAATGGTGTAGAAAGCCCGGTCCCTGCTGATCTCAGCGGCTTGCTTGACTTAAATGGAACATCGCATAAAGATGCATTGGATTACCCTAATGATGCCTGGTCGTTTGAAGGAAACGAAAATTACAATCCTGCCAGCGGGACTATCGCAGATACAATTAAAAAAGCTAATGCTGATGTAATTGTCACAGGTTATGATGAAATCTATACAGCCATCGAATATATTGCTATTGGAACTGCTGAGGGTGTCGAAGAGGAATCGCTAGCTGGGCTCAACCTGGATGGGACAAAACATACCGATGCTTCAACATATACTGACAATTGGACATTTGAAGATGCAACAGGCAATTACAACGATACTTCCGGGGTAGTTACTAATTCAATTGCAAAAGCTGATGCTGGTATAACTGTCACTAGTTACAGTGAAACCTATACTGCTAACGAATATATTGCTACTGGAACTGCTGAAGGTGTCGAAGAGGAATCGCTAGCTGGGCTCAACCTGGATGGGACAAAACATACCAATGCTTCAACATATACTGACAATTGGACATTTGAAGATGTAACAGGCAATTACAATGATACTTCCGGGGTAGTTACTGATGTAATTGCAAAAACCAGCCTTATCGTTACAGCAAACGACTATGGCAGAAATTATGGTGAAAAAAATCCAATTTCTGAGTTTACAGCTATCATTTCAGGTTTTGTTAATGATGAGGATACAAGCGTCGTCTCAGGGTATCCAGGTTTTGATTGTGAGGCAACAATTGATGCACCTGCAGGTGGCACATGGAATATCACACCAAATGCAGGAACTCTGGTAGCAAATAATTATAAATTTGAGGACTTTATTGCTGGCACATTATACATCAATCCTTTCGGTCCCGGAACCAAAAAGCTCCGCTCATACCTGGATTGTGTGGAGAATCTTGGTGGTGGTTTTTACAGGGCTAATTTCAGGTGTGAGAACGATAATGAGTATCCTGTATTTGTTGAGTTTGGAGGACCTGATAATTATATCACTGGTAATTACACCGTTGAAGATATATTACCACCAAGTTTATTTAGGTCAGAAATTACCACTTTTTCGGTTCTCTTTGATGGCTCTAAAATTTATTGGAACCTGGCAAGTTATGATTCAAACCACAAGTCATCTGTAACATCTGAAGCCAATAACAAATCCAAGAAATGTAGAAATCGAAAATCAGCACAAATTATAAATCCGGATGATATAACAGGAATACCTGAAATTAAATTCTATCCAAACCCAACCAATGGCAAGCTATTCCTGGAGGTGAGCGGAACCACTATTGCAGATGAGGATATTTCAATAATCGATATGCTTGGCAGAGTTCATAAGGTAAAACTTGTTAATTCTTACACAGGTCCATTAATGGAAATTGACTTATCGAAGTTTAATCCTGGTATGTATTTTATTCAGGTAAATTTGGAAAATCGGGTTGTAACAGCAAAAATCATTATAAATTAAAAATTCTCAAAAGGAATAACTATTATAAAAAAGGGTTTAAAAGCCCTTTTTTTATTATTAATTATATTATGATTGATTTATATATGTAATTTTCAAATAGAATTGTATTTTTATTCAATGTGCATGTGTTTTCAGAAAATGCTATATAATTATGTTTTAAGCCTACAAACTAAGGTAAAAATTAGTTGGTCTTTAATTCTTTTATTTCTATTTATAAATTGTTTGGTAGTAGCCCAGCCAGATCAAATTGGAGACAGCTTGAAAGTACTTATTGAATCGGCTAAAGAAGACACCTCAAAAGTTAACTTATTAGTAAAACTTAGTACACATTACAGAAGATCCTCCTCGGAAGAAGCTATTCGTTATGGCATAGAAGCCAGGGATTTATCTAAAAAACTAAATTTTCAGAAGGGTGAAGCAAATGCCCTAAAATATATTGGCATGGGATATTACTTTCTGGGAGAATATGTTGAAACTATCAACTATTGGCAGTTGGCAATGGAAAAATTTGAATCCTTTGGCGACCTGATTGGTATTTCTAATATGCAAAATAACATTGGAGCGGTCTACTTTAACCGGGGTGACGATAACCGTGCTGTTGAATATTACCTTCAATCGTTAAATGTTGCCCAGCAGATGGATGACAAATTCAGAATAGCCTCAGCTTTGTTAAATATCGGAAATGTTTACATGAACAAACCATTAACCTATAAACAAGCATTAGACTACTTTTTGAAGGCACTTTCAATTAACGAAAGCCTGAAGAATAATGAGGCAATTGGAACTACTGTGGTTAACCTTGGAGAATTGTATTTAAGATTAAATCAAACAGATTCAGCACTTTATTATTTCAACAGATCTCTTGAATTGCTTGAACAAACAGATGGAAATGTTCCATACTCACTAAATAATATTGGTAAAGCCCATTTTAAAAACGAAAATTTTGATCTTGCTTATAACTATCACCAACAGGCATATGAACGAGCAAAACTAAATGATGCAATACTGGAAATGTCACAGGCCATAATCAGTATGGGTCATGTTTACGCAGAACAAGAAAACTATTTGATGGCCAGGGTTGCATATGATGATGCAAGAGAATTAGCTCAATCAATTAGTGCCAGATATGAATTAAAAGAGGCTTTTGAAGGTCTGGCTATATCATATGAAAAGTTATCAGATTATCCTAATGCATACAGGTTTCAGATTCTCTTTGGACAAATTAAAGACACAATCTATAATGCTGAAAATGAAAAGCGAATAACAGCCCTAATTCAGGGAAATGAAATAGATCAACAAAAAGTTGAAATTGAACTTCAGGATCTTGCTTTTCAAAAACAACGATTAGTAAAAAATGCATTCCTAGCAGGATTAGTGTTTATTTTAATCATTGCTTTTATTACCTTCAGGAATTACATGAATAAAGTAAAAACGAATAGATTGCTTGATACCCAAAAACTGGAAATCGAAAATTTACTTAAGAATATATTACCGGCAAAGGTTGCGAAAGAATTACGTGAAGATGGCCGTGCTACTTCAAGATATTTTAAAAATGTTTCTGTTTTATTTACTGACTTTAAAGATTTTACAAAAATTTCCTCAGGGCTTTCCCCAAATGAACTGGTAGCAGAATTAAATGATTTTTTTAATGCATTTGATAATATTATCGAAAAGCATTACATGGAAAAAATAAAAACCATTGGAGATGCTTATATGTGTGTTGGTGGGCTTCCATCAATTAACAAAACGCATGCGGTTAATGCGATAGAAGCTGGATTAGAAATGCAGGAATTTATGATTTCAAACAATAAAAAAAGAATTGAACAGGGAAAAACGCCCTGGAATTTAAGAGTTGGAATACACACTGGAGCTGTAACTGCTGGTGTGGTTGGTAGTAAAAAATATGCCTACGACATTTGGGGCAGTGCAGTTAATACAGCAAGCAGAATGGAATCAAACGGAGAAGTTGGCAAGGTTAATATTTCGGCTTCTACATTCGAACTTGTGAAAGATAAGTTTGATTGCTTTTACCGTGGAAAAATATTGGCGAAAAATATTGGCGAAATTGATATGTATTTTGTTGAAGGGGAAAAATAATAATTTTAAATTATTTATAAATTAGCATATGGCAGACAATAATTTGAATAACCTTGTATTGGAAGATGGTTCAAACATCGCTGTAATTGGTGGTGGCCCGGCAGGAAGTTTCTTCTCTTATTTTGCCCTTGATTTTGCACAACGTTACGATTTAAATATTAATATCGATATTATCGAACCCAAGGATTTTAATTGTGCGGGGCCCGCTGGTTGTAACCATTGTGGAGGAATAGTGTCAGAATCACTTATTCAGTTGCTTTCAACCGAAGGGATTGTATTGCCATCAACTGTTATCCGCAGGGGAATCAAATCCTATTCAATGCATTTCGAACTGGGAGATACAACAATTGAAACACCATTTCAGGAACAGAGGATTGCTTCAATGTTCAGAGGTATAGGGCCACGTGGAAATGTAAATGAAGAACAATTAAGTTTTGACAACTATTTGATGGAACTTTGTGTCCATAATGGAGCTAGCCTAATAACTGATAGAATAGTGGATTTGAATAGAGTTAGTGATGGAATAATAGTAAAAACAAAAAATGGAACTGAAAAAAAATATGACCTCGTTGTAGGTGCTGCTGGCCTCAATTTAAAAACTCTTCAGTTATTTAAGAAACTCATCCCATCTTTTATTCCACCTGTTACTACCAAAACTTATATTTGTGAATTTCAACTTGAAAGTGCATTAATTGATAAATATTTTGGCAACTCAATGCATGTTTTTTTATTAAATCTGCCAAATATTAAGTTTGGAGCCTTAATTCCAAAAGGGAAATATGTTACATTGGTTTTATTGGGTTCCAATATCAACAAAGAAATTGTAAGTAATTTTCTAAATTCTGATTCTGTGAGGAAATGTTTTCCTCCTGAAATTAATATAAATGAAATAATTCCTTGTCAATGCTACCCTTTAATTAATGTCAAAGAAGCGAAATCTGCCTTTTCTGACCGTGTTATTCTAATTGGAGATTCCTCTACTTCTAAACTATATAAAAATGGAATTGGAGCCGCATATATTACTGGAAAAGCAGCTGCTAAAACGGCAATATTTAACGGAATAAATAAATCGAGTTTTAAGAAAGATTTTAAACCCGTTAGTAAAAATCTAAATTTGGATAACCGGATAGGAAAATTTATATTTTTTGCAACAACTATTATCCAAAAATCTTCTATTCTCAAAAGGGGTATTTTCAGGATGGTCATTAAGGAACAAAAAAAACCTGATTACAAAAGGCTTTTGAGCTCTGTGTTATGGGATACTTTTACAGGAAGTGCACCCTACAAAGATATTTTCAAAAGATTGATCTATCCCTTATTGTTAGTAAACTTGATCTGGAATATTATTTATGGAAACTTAAAAAAAGATAAAAAATAATGAGAGAGAAAAAAACAACACTTGGAAGTCATTTTTCTAATGGTGAAATAATTTTCAAACAGGGTACCACAGGCGATTGCCTTTATGTTATCCAGGAAGGCAATGTTGATATAATTATTGAATCAGACGATAAAGAAACAAAAGTAGCTGAATTAAGTGAGAAAGATTTTTTTGGCGAAATGGCATTATTCCAAAAAGACGTAAGATCATGTACTGTTCGTGCAAATGGCGATGTTAAGGTTCTTACTATTAATAAAAGGAATTTTTATAAGACTATTCAGAATGATCCCTCTTTGGCATTTAACCTTTTAGAAAAAATGTCTAAACGCCTTCGAGATACTACAAAAAAATTAAAAGAGTGATAAACCACATTTTGGTATAATAATAGTTACATATTTTCGCTATTATGTTGCATCTTTTCTATTCTCCATTCGCTTAACTGTTTTACTCTATTTAATACATTAGCAGTAACACGGTTATGAATTGCTTCCCAAATTCTGTTTATCAATTTTCTCCTTACTGGCCCCTCTTTTCCATAAAAATTAAAACTTACTGCAAATGATAATTGAGATTGTGCAGTTTCTCCCATTTCAGCTATTGATGAGCGGACATACATTGTAAATATCCCAATAGGGTAACCTCCACTACATCTGTATAAAAGGTAACGCGCATTATCAAAATCAAATGAATCGGGAATTTCTTTAATTCTTATTGAATTAAGATAAAACAATGGAATTAAATTCAATCCTAAAAAATTCTTTTTAAAACCGAATGGATATTTTGACCACCCAAAGGTTAAAATCCTGATTTTTTCAATTTTATCATCAACACGTTCAACCTTGGCGATATGATTTGGCCAACAAGTTGAATCACCATTCCAGTTTAAAAGTTCATTAAATACGTAACTAACAGGTGCATCTACTCCTACCTGATGTATATTCAGAACTGAATATTTATTCACATCAATTCCTACTCGTTGCATAACACGTTGATTATACTCCTGTCTTTTTTCCTCAGAATCAAATTTAATAAGAGTAGGAATTTTCGGTTTATGCCACATAAAATTCAAGAAATCAGAAATAACACCTTTACTTCGAGAAGGAGGAAATAGTATTGTTGGTTTAACTTCAGTATTATTTTGTGACATGAACAAAATGCTATTTTAAGAATTCTCTAAAATCGGCAATTTTAAACTACTTAGGAATTACCAACAAAGATAAATAATAAAAGATTTTTATTACACAAACCGGAACAATTTTACATACTATTTAATTCCTGGTATCGACATCATTGACACATCGCCATTAACCTTTTCCACTGCCCTTTTAAATTGAGCTGCAGTAATTGCATTTATTGAAACAGTAATATTTGCATTCTTATTAAATACCTTAAATTGTGCAATAACAATCTGCATTTCTTCCTCATTTCTCCTTTCCCTGAATACAGGTTTAAAACTTTCATGCTCAACCTTTCTTAATCCCTTTATTTTTATTGAAAAAAATCCCTCAATTCCCTGATAATAATATGTCCGGTTTTTGGGATTATAAGCCGCTTTTGTCATTGTAGAATGCCTTGGCCTTTCTTTTATCCATTTTCCTTCTTGTTGAGGAAATTCAACTAAAAACAGATATACTCCGGCATCGAGGTATTTGAATGCGGCTTTGCCCAATTCTCCTGTTTGCTGAAATGCAAGCAATTGTTTGTTTACGCCCTTTTCAAGAAACAGATTTGCATTGTTCACAGGTTTACCTGAGAGAAGTGGTATTAATCCTGCTAAAACAAAAACCAATATCTTCATGTTTATAAAGTTCTAAGAAAAAAACTGAATATTTATAGAAATGCACAACATGTTTTTAACAGTAAACTGTCAAGTAGTTAAAAACCAGAATAAAAACGACAGCATTTTGGCTTACATAGAGAATTTCAAAGACTGGTTATTATCTTTTTTTGAAGGAATCAATCCAATAATTTTTTTCACATTCTTACCTTCTCCAACAATGACTGAAAATTTTCCTGATTTTTTTACATCTATCTGAATTGAGTTACCAGCAATTCTTGTTATAAAAACCAACTCATCATTTGCTTCATTCAATACTTTAATAAGTTGATTTGGTTTATCTATGATAAGTTCTGGCAACAGAAATTCTGATTCAAATCCATTATTATCAGCTTGGGATAATTGTAAGGGCCAACCGGGAAACTGATCACGAACAGGATTAGGATTTTCCACATCGGCTATAAACCTCCAGGAATCAATGTTTATAGTTCTTTCCACCTGATCGAATGTGATAAATCCAAAACCCGATGATCTGATTTGAGCATGTGTATACCTACTTTCCCAATCGCTTGTTATTTTGCCGGGATTACCCATTGCATAAACAAAGTTTTTATTTCCAAAGGCATCTTTGTAATATCCGGTATTTGGGTAATTATGTTCAGGTCTTCCAATTGTTTCAATTCCCATTTCATCAGGAAGAAACCAACGAAGGTACATATTAGAAATTGCCGGGGTACAAAAACACCATCCTGCATCCCTGTACTCATTCAGGCCATACTGTACAAGTGATGGAATATGTTGGTCACCGCAAATTTGAAAAACTGATCCCTTCCGCATCAGATTAATTACGTTATCACGGGCATTTTTGGGCCATCCTCCTGAATCGAGGTCGCCATGAAGATAACCTTCAAGTTGCCCATGATGTGTTGCAACATTTGCAAATACGGTTTGTGACAAAAGCACCTTCATATCCGCTCCCTGCCAGTCTTCAATCCATTCATTCATAAATTTCATTTGGCGGTTGCCCAACATTTTAAGCCCTGGCTTATCAAGAACAGATAAGTCTTTAGGTGGATCAACTAAATGATCATGCCTTCCCTCCCAATACGAAACATGCTCAGGGCTGCTTTTAAAAATTCTGTCGCTGATAATAGCAAAACTAACCCTTCCATAAGTTAATCCTGTATACCAAACAGACATGTCCTGTTTAATGGGAGTTGAATCATACGGATCGGGTAATTGCCCGCATTGAGTCCGGTTAACAGCATTCACCATTTTTACCGATTGCATAAAACCGCGAGTATCAGAACTACCTGCTCCTTCAGGTTTTTTAACTCCCCCTTCGCCCCAAAGGTTTCCATGAAAAACATCGTGGTCGTCAGGTGTGCAAATTGTCGGACGGTCGCGCATTAAATCGCCAAATGCCCAACCGAACATATAATACTTTCCAAGATAACTTAAAATAGAAACATCCTCCGGTTTGCGCTTTATGCTATATCCTCCGTTACCTTCATAAATCTGATCGCCTGAAAAATATAACAAATCAGGATTAAGCGTTGTAAGATTTTTTACAAGCGGAGTATAAGGAAATGCCGCCCAGAACTGGCATGTTAATCCACCCACTTTTAATGGCCTGCCAATAGGATCTTTCCTTATAACTCCTGCATAATAATTTTCAGTTTCAGTACCATCAATTCCTTTTTCATTATATAAAACCCGATATTCAACCTCCTTTGCTA
>JABMQB010000282.1 GCA_013203525.1 Mariniphaga sp. | reverse complement strand
CCAACTGCCCATGCCGAAATTATTGCAATTCGTGATGCCTGTAAAAAGTTAAATTCTTTCAACCTTGAAGATTGTGTAATTTATACTTCGTGCGAACCATGCCCCATGTGCCTGGGAGCTATTTACTGGGCACGCATTAAAAAAGTATATTTTGCTTGCACAAGGGAAGATGCTGCCAAAATTGAATTTGACGACCGGTTTATATATGATGAACTTGGAAAGAATATAAATGATAGGCAAATACAGTTTATAAATATTGCGCGCGAAGATGCATTACCGGTATCTAACAAGTGGAAGGTAAAATCAAATAAAATTGATTATTAAACCTCTACGAAAGACTCCCTTAAAGAAATATTATTTTTATATTCAGAATAAAAAAACCATGATTAAAGAATTTGAACCAATTGCAGAAGGCATTTCTTCCCGTATAGAAGAATGGGAACCAAAGTTATTATCTCTTTCAAATGATGCCGTATCAAAAAAGAAAAACAGCCAAAACCGATCTATTAAACAAATTGTAGGGCATATGGTCGATTCTGCTTCGAACAATACCCACCGGGTGGTACATTTGCAATACCAGGAAACCCCCTATTTATATCCGAATTACGCAACATTTGGCAATAACGACCGTTGGATTTCAATTCAGAATTATCAGGATGAAAACTGGGAAATGCTGGTTCAAATTTGGAAATACTCAAACTTGCACTATGCGTTCATTATCCAATTCATCGATCCTGAAAAACTGGAAAATGAATGGATAGCTTCACCTGAAAAGAATATCTCGTTAAAAGAAATGGTAATTGATTATTTGCAGCACCTTAATTTGCATTTAGCTGAAATATCTGAATTATTAGAATAATCTATTCTCTTTAAAACAATTTATATAAACCATCGTAAACCAGCTTATTTATTCTTTCTTTCAATTCAAAATCCTGTTTTTTTGAATTCATAATTTGAACTTTTAATTGGTTATTAATTTAAGAAATTCATCTCTTAATTTTTAAACCATCTGTCCAAATTAAGCTAAAGACCTACAATGGTTAGTTGGAAGAACAACATTTCGTACTACGAAAGTTATTTAGACTCAGCATTTTTTGATACCAGTGAATATGAAATTTGGGTAACAACCGCACCAGAATTATTACAAAAAATCAATCAGGAAAAACCAGTCGATATTAACCTCAGGTTAAAACAATTGTTAGGCTTACCTCCAAATTCGGTGTACAATTATTTTGTTGAATTTTGGGTAAAACCAGCCGATTTGTTCAGGCCATGCCCCGATTCAGAAATTACAGATAGAGAATGTGAAACCTGTTTCCCGGAAAATACAGATTCGACCCATATAAACTGGATAAATAGCAACCGAATCAGCCGTTATTATCAATGTGATTTATTTGACCAATACCCCTGGACACAATTAGGGTACACATACGACTGGAATCCGGATAACAAATCTCATATTGGACTAAGCGAATTTGTAATTGGCGAGAATAAAAATATAGTCGTTAAGGCAATTTATACAACCAACGACTATTTTAATCAATCTAAAAATACGGAATAAAAGCCAATAGTGTTTTTACTGAAGTTTTGCCAAATATTCGTTTAACATTGATTCAAGTGGCTTTATATGTTTTGAAAGTACATCATAAGTAAAGCTTCCAACAACTTTATCTCCTTCAGAAGATATTGACCTGAATATCTGGTTAAATTCAAGTTCCGACGAAGAAGATCCAGTATCAATTACTTTGATTGTGTAATCCATTACAAATAAACCAGCGGCGAAAATTGCAAACCTTACAATCCCTTTTTCTTTATCAAATTCCTGAGTTAACCAAACCCAGGGTACTTCGCTGGTAAGATTTTTTGTGGTGAAAACACAACCCTTTTCGTTGTAGCCACTTACCGAATGTAATATTTCACATTCCCAGTGAGGTATCCAATCGTACTCGCGACGTGGGCAAAGCAGTTCAAAAATATCATCTTTAACCGCGTTGGCTTTAATAGCCTCACTAAATTCAAATGTTTTAAAATTTGTTTTCATTTTATTGCTTTTTAATAATTAAATATTGATAGCAAATTAAAAGCAAATAAAAATCCTGTGCATTTACATAGGTTGATAAAAGTTATTATTTAATTTTTATTGATTTCCTGATACGGCTTAGCTGAGTTGGAGTAATTCCCAAATGGTTGGCTAT
>JABMQB010000281.1 GCA_013203525.1 Mariniphaga sp. | reverse complement strand
TTCATTTTATTTAGGCAAATTTTTCATTTTTAATAACTATTATGCCAACACCATATCCTGGTAGCTGAAACGAATCATTATTTTGATTTAAATCTAACAATATCAAGTCAATTTTCTTTTTCATATCTTCAGGGAGTAAAATATCAACTGCTTCGCGATTATGATTTAAAAGAGTAATCCACCTATATTTTTTACTTTCACGTCTTAGAATCTCTATCCCAGAAGGAACATTAGATAAACAAGCTATTTTTAACCACTTAATCATTAATGATACAAATACATCTGAATTATCAGCGAAATAACTTCCAAAATATATAACCTTACCCTTACCAAACTGATTTATACAGATTGCTGGTTTTTTCTTCAGTAAGGGATTGGTAGAATCATAATATGCCAGCATTTGTGCATCTATAGGTTTTAAAGTCTCTGCAAAAGACTCAATCGGAATAACCTTATTCTTATAACAAATGCTTGTCTTGTCCTTACCTTTAGGTAATGTTGTCCACTCGGATATATTTAACCCAGCCAGTCTGGAATAAGGGCCAGGAAGGGTTTCTTGCCGCATATGTCCATTGAGATCGCGCAATCCAGCTCCAGAACCAATTAGTAAATTTCCCCCTGATTTAACATATTCTTCTAAATGCCTTACATGTTTTTCATCTGTTATTCTCGGATGCAAATCTATTGCTAATGAATAATCTCTTAATTCAGAATTATTGGGTATTATGTCTACCATGATACCCTTATTTAATAAACTCCTATATGTACATCGAATATTTGAGCTTTTTACATCAGTAAAAATTTCATCTCCTATCATATTTACAAAATCATGAATAATAGCAACTTCTTTTATATGATTTGAATTCCAGTATTCTTTCGGAATATTTTGAAGCTCATTTGCAATAACATTAATTTCTTTAAGTCTGCGATTTTGTTTATTATCCTGATCCAGGATGCCATGCCATCTTTGTTCAGTCCCAAAAGGGTGAGTTCGCCATTGGAAATAAGATATTAAATCTGCACCATGAGCTATAGATTCCCATGTCCATAATCAAATTTGCCCAGGCTCAGGCGTAGGATGAAGAAAATTGAGCTTACCACCAGGTCCACTTACTTGTTCTAAAATCCAGAAACGATTGCTATGCCCTCGTATTTTGCTTAAATTTATTGTTGCATCCTGCCAACAATGATAAAATGAGGGATATTGATCATAGCCAAAAACATCGAAATGTTTTCTAAATTGTTCTAAATTAACATTAGGAAATGCGCCGTTATGTGTGATTATCCACTCAGAGTTAATAGATTTTAAAATCTTAACCTGACGTGAAGCAAAGTAATTGACCTGCCAGTTAATAAAATACTTTTCGTCCAATAACTGACTTGGATTTCCAGCTTCTGCAGTTTCTCCCGGTAAATCAACTTGTTCCCATTCACTGTATTGCTGCGACCAGAAGTTTGTCCCCCATGCAGCATTTAAGGCATCAAGTGTCTTGTATTTCTCTTTTAGAAATACAATAAAATGACGTCTATCTTCTGGAGAATAACTTGTATGAGAACCACAATTAATTTCATTATCAATCTGCCATCCTATGACCGAAGGAGATTTGGCATAATGTTTACCTAATTGCTTAACTACATTATCACACAATTTCAGAAATGCACGGCTGGAATAACATAAATCTTTTCTGCTTCCATATTTAAGTGGCTGCCTTTGAATATTCCACTTCATCACTTCAGGATACTTCTGAGGAATCCAGGCAGGAACAGCTGCAGTCGGTGTACACATTAAAACCTTTATACCTATTTCTTCACAAATAGAGATAATCTTATCAAATAGCTCAAAGTGATATTCTCCTTCTCGGGGCTCTATTATTCCCCATGCAAACTCGGCAATTCGGATTAACCGAATTCCTGTATCATACATCAATTTAAGGTCATCCCTCCACATTTTTTCAGGCCATACTTCCGGGTAATAACAAACACCTAAAATTCCATAATAGCTTAATTTCTCATTATTCATTTGTCTCATTTTTATTAATCCTCAAAAATTAAAGCAGCTATATCATACTAATGTTATAACCTCTTCTTTGAATTTAGCATTTATTAAAGCATCCCTAGCCTGATCATATATTCACCCATATGTTCTAATTGTACCTCCTTGCCGTTAAGATCAAACTTATTTTCCCCATCGCTTTACCTCCTGTAAATTAGGCTTTTTTAATGCCTTCGTTATGGTTTATTTGCACAAGTGCACCTAGAATTAGAGATTGATAATGTTTCCATTTTCGTCCACTGCTTTGGTTAAACTCGGGTCTATGGTTTTTAATCTTGTCTGTGTGCAGGACTCAACATGGCCGTCAAAAAAAAGAATATTTGCAGTGCCGTTGTGCCGTAAGTGAATGCCTGCCTCGTTGGTCCCGATATTCGTAGTCCGAATTCGGAAGCTCTGCCATCCATGATATACGCCAGCGTCGCTACTGAAATTGTCGCCAAAAAGCCAGCGATTTGACGGATCAGAAACATTAATTAATCTTTCAAAATGCCACTCCTGGCTATCAAGTGTCTGCCAACAAGTCGAATCTGTCATATTGAAGCCATAAGTGAACCACATCCAATTCACAGCGGGCATTCTCTTGGGTATGCCCGAGGGACAGTAATACACATCAGACCTGTCTAGATACCCTTTGTCATTGAATATTCTAGTCCAGAAAGTGCTATCATCGCCGCTACGTCCCGTGGCAAACCAGCCATCATAGTCGTTAAGGTACATCTGTGTTACCAGTCCTATCTGTTTCAGATTGCTGATACACTTAATTCTTCTACCCATTTCTCTTGCCTTTGAAAGTGTTGGCAGGAGCATTGATGCAAGCAGAGCGATGATCGCTATTACGACCAAAAGTTCGATAAGGGTAAATCCGTTCTTTCCCCAAATCCTTCTTATTTTATCTAACATTTTTAAATCACTTCCTTTCACACGATTTACGTATAATAAGGTTCGTTTTTAATAACACTTTATCATTTTCTCTTTTAAAATCGTAATTTGATAAGATCCTAGGTGGTTGATACGTTATCCGCAATTTTTATATCTCCGTCTTGTACCGATAAAACTTAACAATAATTGTACTTCCTTTAACGGAATAAAAG
>JABMQB010000280.1 GCA_013203525.1 Mariniphaga sp. | reverse complement strand
TTGTTGTACTGCTACAAGTGCCTTTGAATCATCAAGCGCAATAATGTTCATTTTTGGTGTTTTTGTGGCGAATACATTTGTAGTAAATGCGATTGCCAAAATTACTAAAATCCAGTTTCTAGTTTTCATGTCTTTGTTTTCTTTTAAATATTTAATAAAAATGTTTTCAAGTATAAGACAGTTCAAAATCAAAGACGTTACACAGTTTTCGATCAACAACATGATTTTTGTCATGAAAAGCTGTTTTAAGAAGACTAATGCCATTTGTATCCGGAATTAATCAAATTTTAAATATAAACCTCCATTAAGTTTCAAAATGAAAGTATTTTTAGCAATTGAGTTATTTTGTAAATGAGTAATTGGTGCCGGTTTAATTAATTTGGGTAATATCCTTCTTCTTTATGCCGATTAAAATTCTTTAATCTTACTACTCATATCTCATTACTATGATCTCACTTCTATTAATTATCTTTATCGCAAAATTACAGATATGTCAAACGACTGGAAGGAACGGTTAGGTGTAGTATATTCTACTAACTCCGAATTTCGATATGATAAGGAAAAAAAGGATTCTGCTGAATCAATTCCAAGCAATCAACAAAATCTTAAGGTTACACTTGACCGAAAAAAAAGGAAAGGTAAATCGGTAACTTTAGTAACTGGATTTATTGGTCCGGAGGATGAACTTAAAATTTTAGGCAAAATACTGAAAACAAAATGTGGAGTGGGAGGAACTGTAAAAGAAGGTGAAATACTTATCCAGGGCGATTTCTGCAATAAAATAATTGAAATGCTTCAGAAAGAAGGATTTAAAGCAAAGAGGGCAGGAGGGTAGTATTTTAGAATAATGAATAAAAAATCTATTCATAGCACTTAAGCTATTTATACTTTATAACTGATGAATTTCATTGTTCCTTAATCGTAATTTTTTTAAGCTTGTTTTTAAATAAATAGCATGGTTGAAGTTGGTAAAACACATTCTCTAAAAGTAAAAAAGATTGTAGACTTTGGCGTTTACCTTGATGCAGGAGATGAAGTAGAGATATTGCTTCCACTGCGTTATGTGCCTGAAGGAGTTTTTGGAGGAGATGAAATAGAGGTTTTTGTTTATTATGATTCAGAAGACCGCCTGATAGCAACCACTGAAAAACCGTTTGCACAGGTAGGACAGTTTGCTTTCCTGAAATGTGTGGCTGTTACAAATTTTGGGGCTTTCCTCGACTGGGGGCTTATGAAGGACTTGCTGGTTCCATTCCGCGAACAACGGCATAAACTTGAAGAAGGTAAAAGTTATGTTGTTTTTGTGTATATGGATTTAACTACTAAACGTATTGTTGCATCAGCCAAAGTAGATAAATTCCTGGATAATCTTCCCGTTGAATTTGAACCGGGGGAGGAGGTCGACCTGATTATTTATGGAGAATCTGACCTAGGGTATAAAGCCATTGTTGATGATGTAAGTTCGGGTATTCTATATAAGAACGAAGTTTTTCAAACCCTGGAAGACGGACAACAATTAAAAGGATATATTAAAAAAGTCAGGGAAGACGATAAAATTGATTTAATGCTACACAAACCCGGTCATGAAAAGCTGGATTCTTTTTCTGAGCAAATTCTTGATTACATAAAAGCGAACGATGGCAAAATAAAAATAACAGATAAGAGTTCGCCAGATGAAATATATTCAATTTTTAATATCAGTAAAAAGAATTTTAAAAAAGCAATAGGAGGATTATACAAAAAGAAATTGATCGTTATTGAGGAAGACGGAATTAGGTTGAATAAATAATAAGTTGGATTCATTGGTCATCCTGAGCCTGTCGAAGGATGATTAAAGAATATCATGGTTTGATAATTTTACCATGGCATAATAATAAGAAATAATGAAGCAGATAATAGAATGCGTACCAAATTTTTCAGAGGGAAATGATCTTTCAATCATAAAGGATATTACTGATGTAATTGAAAGTGTTGATGGGATAAAATTATTGGATGTTGACCCCGGTAAGGCTACCAACCGTACAGTAGTAACCTTTGTTGGATCACCAGACGTAGTAGTTGAAGCTGCTTTCATGGCCATAAAAAAGGCTGCCTCATTAATCGATATGAGCAAACACAAAGGTGAACACCCGCGTTTTGGCGCTACCGATGTTTGCCCCCTGGTTCCTGTAGCCAATATCAGCATGGAAGAAACAGTTAAATATGCCCGGAAACTCGCTCAGCGTGTTGGCGCCGAGTTAGATATCCCTGTTTACTGTTATGAGTTTGCAGCAGCGAGAATGGAGCGTCAGAGCCTTGCCAACTGCCGCACAGGAGAATATGAAGCATTAAAAGAAAGAATTTACTCTAAAGAATGGAAACCCGATTTTGGGCCTTCTGAATGGTCTGAGAAGGTTGCAACTTCAGGAGCTACAGCAATTGGAGCCAGAAATTTCCTGATTGCCTATAATATAAATTTGAATACTACTTCCACGCGTCGTGCTAATGCTATTGCGTTTGATGTGCGTGAAGCAGGAAGGGTGAAACGGGAAGGCAATCCTGTAACAGGAAAGATAATAAAAGATGAAAACGATGAACCTGTCCGCATTCCCGGTTCGCTTAAAAAAGTACGGGCTATAGGTTGGTATATTAAAGAATATGGAATCGCCCAGATATCAATAAACCTGACTGATATTACGGTTACACCTGTACATGTAGCTTTTGATGAAGTTTGCAAAAAAGCACAAAAAAGAGGAATCCGGATTACAGGTTCTGAGTTGGTTGGTGTTATCCCCCTTAACTCAATGCTTGAAGCGGGGAAATATTTCCTTAGAAAACAATATCGTTCAGTCGGAGTCTCTGATAATGAACTTATCAAAATTGCAGTTAAATCTCTTGGATTGGATGAACTAATCCCTTTTGATCCTAAGAAAAAAATTATTGAATACTTAATGGAAGTAGGCACAGAGGAAAAACTGGTTGATATGGATTTGGCTCAATTTGCCAATGAGACAGCTTCTGAAAGCCCGGCTCCCGGTGGTGGTTCTATTTCGGCGTATGTAGGTTCTCTCGGAATTGCCCTTGGGACAATGGTAGCCAATCTTTCGGCACATAAACGTGGCTGGGACAACCGCTGGGAAGAATTCTCCAATTGGGCAGAAAAAGGGAAATATTATCAGGATGCATTGCTAAGATGTGTGGATGAAGATACAGCTGCGTTTAATCAAATAATGGCTGCATTTGGACTTCCTAAGAACTCTGAAGCCGAAAAAGCCCAACGCAAACAAGCAATTGCAACAGCAACTAAAAATGCTATAAAAGTGCCCTTAAAAGTAATGAAACTATCCTATGAATCGATGGAAGTATTAAAAGCCATGGCAGAGGTTGGTAATCCTAATTCAGTATCAGATGCCGGAGTGGGGGCATTGTGTGCCCGAACTGCAGTAGAAGGAGCATACCTCAATGTGAAAATTAATGCAGCCGGATTGGAAGATAAGAAATTCCTGAAAAAAGTTTTATCCGAAGCAAACACAATTCTGGTGAACGCTAAAACGCTGGAAAAAGAAATCCTAAAAGTTGTTGAAGAAAAAATCAGATAAATTCCCCTAATTCAAATTCTTTAAATTTGTAATAGCTTCCGGAACGTGTTTATGTACCATGACAACTATTTCGCAAGCCTCCATTTCGGAACAGTCACCACAGGTAGCATAACCTTTGGTATTTACACATTTTCGGATTTCACAAGTTGAGCAATGTAAAAATTTAACACCTTCTTCACAGCACCCGGTGCAGTTAATCAATTCCGCTGGGATATCAGGTGCATTGTACATTTTTTTCCATTTTTCGGCAGTTGCTGCACGTAGTTTATCATCGTCGGCAATGGTGGCTATACGAGCATCACAGGTGGCACAGTTTAATCCGCAGCAGGCTATTAGTTTTTCCATATTTCTTTAATTTATTTTTATATGATGGTTTTATCTATTTTAGAATAATTAAATCATTGTTGTCCGGTAAACCCGGAATTTAATTCTTTTTCAAATTTAACTTATTGATACATAGTATCCATATTTTCTTTGCTTAAAAGTAAGCCCCCTCTATTT
>JABMQB010000279.1 GCA_013203525.1 Mariniphaga sp. | reverse complement strand
CTCGTTCAATTGGTCCATATTCACTAATTACACAGCAACCATTGGGTGGTAAAGCTCAGTTTGGAGGCCAGCGTTTTGGTGAAATGGAGGTATGGGCACTTGAAGCATTTGGCGCATCTCACATATTGCAAGAAATATTAACTGTTAAATCAGATGATGTTCTTGGAAGAGCAAAAGCATATGAGTCTATTGTTAAAGGCGAACCTATGCTGCAAGCCGGAATCCCCGAATCGTTAAATGTTTTATTACATGAATTGCGGGGCCTTGGTCTTAGTGTTAGGATGGAATAATACGTTGAACCATTAGAAATTAATTTGGTTCTCTTACAAATGAAATATTAAATAGCTTGTTATATGGCATTTAAAAAAGATAATAAAGCGAAAAGCAATTTTGCCAAGATTTCGATAAGCCTGGCATCACCGGAAGAAATTCTGGAAAGATCGTTTGGAGAAGTATTAAAACCCGAAACTATCAATTACAGAACTTATAAACCCGAAAGAGATGGGTTATTCTGTGAAAGAATTTTTGGGCCGGTGAAAGATTATGAATGTCATTGCGGCAAATATAAACGAATCCGTTATAAAGGGATTGTTTGTGACCGTTGTGGTGTTGAAGTCACCGAGAAAAAGGTGAGGCGTGAAAGAATGGGGCATATTTCACTTGTTGTCCCTGTTGCGCATATCTGGTATTTCAGGTCGTTACCAAACAAAATTGGTTATTTGCTTGGCCTTCCAACCAAAAAGTTGGATTCAATAATTTATTATGAAAGGTATGTTGTAATAAATCCGGGTGTTAAAGCATCAGACGAGATTAAACAGCTTGATTTCTTAACAGAAGAGGAGTATCTTGATATTCTTGATACACTGCCAAAGGAAAATCAGTTCCTGGATGATGACGATCCAAATAAATTTATTGCAAGGATGGGTGCTGATGCCCTTTATGGAATTTTAATGAGGATTGAACTTGACGACCTTTCGTATAATTTACGCCATAAAGCCAATACTGAGACTTCGCAACAAAGGAAAAATGAGGCTTTAAAAAGGCTGCAGGTAGTCGAAGCTTTCAGGGCAAGCAAAAATCTTAACAGGCCGGAATGGATGATTGTAAAAGTTGTCCCGGTTATCCCTCCTGACCTTCGCCCGTTGGTACCACTTGATGGTGGACGTTTTGCCACATCCGACCTGAACGATTTGTACCGAAGGGTAATAATTCGTAATAACAGGTTAAAAAGGTTGATCGAAATTAAAGCACCGGAAGTAATATTACGTAATGAAAAACGTATGCTTCAGGAAGCTGTCGATTCTTTATTTGATAATTCCAGGAAAGTAAACGCAGTTAAAACAGAAAATAATCGTCCTTTAAAATCGCTTTCAGATAGCTTGAAAGGTAAACAAGGACGTTTCCGCCAAAACCTGTTAGGTAAAAGGGTTGATTATTCAGCACGTTCCGTAATTGTTGTAGGCCCGAAATTGCAGTTGCATGAATGTGGGATTCCAAAAGATATGGCCGCTGAGTTGTACAAACCTTTTGTAATTCGGAAATTGATTGAAAGAGGAATTGTAAAAACAGTTAAATCAGCAAAAAAGATAGTTGACAGGAAAGATCCGGTTGTTTGGGAAATTCTGGAAAATATTTTGAAAGGCCATCCTGTTATGCTGAATCGTGCTCCCACGCTTCACCGTTTGTCAATTCAAGCTTTTCAGCCTGTACTGATTGAAGGTAAGGCGATTCAGTTGCATCCATTAGTATGTACTGGTTTTAACGCCGACTTTGATGGTGACCAAATGGCTGTTCATTTACCTTTAGGGAATGCTGCAATTCTTGAGACTCAATTATTAATGCTTTCATCACATAATTTGTTGAATCCTGCAAATGGTGCTCCAATTACTGTTCCTTCACAGGATATGGTTTTGGGTTTATATTATATGACAAAAGCAAGGTTGTCTACAAAAAATGAGAAATGGATATTCTATTCTCCCGAAGAAGTAATTATTGCGCATAACGAAGGAAAAATCGGAATGCACTCTATTATCAAGGTTAAAGTTGAGGATGTAGATGAAAACGGAGAATATTTCAAACATATAATAGAAACTACTGTTGGTCGTGTGTTGTTTAATCAGCAAGTACCCAGGCAAGTAGGTTTTCTGAATCAGCTTCTTACAAAAAAATCTTTAAGGACTATTATATCTGATGTCTTTAAAAGGTGTGGTAATGCCACAACTGTTGCATTCCTTGATGCCATTAAAGACCTTGGGTATTATTGGGCATACCGTGGAGGATTGTCTTTTAACCTTGATGATGTAATTATACCAGTTGATAAGAAAGATATAGTTAATGTTGGTTACAACGAAGTTGAGGAAGTATTATCCAATTATAATATGGGTTTTATTACCAATAACGAACGGTATAATCAGGTAATTGATATTTGGACACATGCTAATTCAAGATTAACTAATTCTGTAATGAAAACATTGAGTTCCGATAAAGATGGATTCAACTCAGTTTATATGATGCTTGACTCCGGGGCTCGTGGATCAAAAGAACAAATACGCCAGTTATGCGGTATGAGAGGTTTGATGGCTAAACCACAGAAATCGGGATCTACAGGTTCTCAGATTATTGAAAACCCGATTTTGGCAAACTTTAAAGAAGGACTTTCTGTACTTGAGTATTTTATTTCAACTCACGGTGCACGTAAAGGATTAGCTGACACGGCACTTAAAACTGCTGATGCAGGATATTTAACCCGTCGTTTGGTTGATGTGGCACAGGATGTTATTATAACTGAGGAAGATTGTGGGACACTTCGTGGTTTAATTGCAACGGCTGTTAAAAATAACGAAGAAGTTGTTGCATCATTATATGACAGAATTTTAGGTAGGACCTCTGTTCATGATATTTACCATCCTCTTAACGGCGAATTAATAGTTAAATCAGGCGATGAAATTGAGGAAGATATAGCTTTTTCAATTGAAAATTCACCTATCGATAGCGTTGAAATTCGTTCGGTTCTAACTTGTGAATCAAAGGTCGGAGTTTGTACCAAATGCTACGGACGTAACCTTGCGACTGGTAGTTTAGTTCAGAAAGGCGAAGCTACTGGTGTAATTGCAGCTCAATCTATTGGGGAGCCAGGAACACAGCTTACACTTCGTACGTTCCACGTTGGGGGTATTGCAGGAAACATTTCTGCTCAATCGATGGTAGAATCACGTTATGATGGTTATGCTGAAATTGAGGAATTACGTTCAGTTGAATATGTTGATGATGGTAAAAAAACCGATATTGTTGTAAGCAGATTAGCTGAATTGAAAATTATTGATAAGAATACTAAAATTCCTTTATCGACTCATCCTATTCCATACGGTTCAAAACTGTATATTAAAAATGGGAAGGAAGTTAAAAAAGGAACTTTGATATGTGAATGGGATCCATTTAATGGAGTTATAATTACAGAGTACGATGGTACTATTGAGTATGAGAACCTGATTGAGGGAGTTACATTTCGCGAAGAATCGGATGAACAAACCGGTTATAGTGAAAGAGTAATTATTGAAACCAGGGATAAAACAAAAAATGCTACTCTGAAAATACTCAATAACAAAGGTGAATTAATCCGTTCATATAATTTACCAGTTGGTGGTCACCTTGCTATTGACAATAAAGAAAAGGTAAAAGCTGGACAGGTATTAGTTAAAATACCACGTTCAGCTGGTAAAGCTGGTGATATAACCGGTGGTCTGCCACGTGTAACTGAGTTGTTTGAAGCAAGGAACCCTTCTAATCCTGCGGTTGTTTCTGAAATAGACGGCGAAGTTTCATTGGGTAAAATAAAACGGGGTAATAGGGAAATTATCATTACCTCGAAAACCGATGATGTAAAAAAATATCTGGTTCCGCTTTCAAGGCAAATTCTTGTTCAGGAAAATGATTATATAAGGGCAGGTACACCGCTATCTGATGGAGCTACTACTCCATCTGATATATTAGCAATTAAGGGGCCTACTGCTGTTCAGGAATATATTCTAAACGAAGTTCAGGATGTATATAGGATGCAAGGTGTGAAAATCAATGATAAACATTATGAGGTAATCATCCGTCAGATGATGCGTAAAGTTGAAATTGAAGACTCGGGTGATACCCGTTTCCTTGAAAGGCAGGTTGTTGATAAAAATGAGTTCCTTCAGGAAAATGACTGGATTTATAATAAAAAAGTTGTAACTGAAGCGGGAGATGGTGCTGACCTTAACTCAGGGCAAATTATTTCAGCCAGAAGGTTAAGAGATGAAAATTCAGTACTCAGGAGAAAAGATAAAAAACTGATCGAAGCAAGGGATGCAATCCCCGCAACATCTAGCCAGGTACTCCAGGGAATTACAAAAGCCGCGCTTCAAACAAGAAGTTGGTTGTCGGCTGCATCGTTTCAGGAAACTACAAAAGTTCTTAACGAAGCTGCCATTCATGGAAAAATGGACTACCTTGATGGACTAAAAGAAAATGTAATTTGTGGTCATTTAATTCCTGCCGGTACAGGTATCAAGGAATATAAAAACCTTGTAGTTGGCTCTAAATCAGAATATGACCAGTTAATTGACATGAAAGATTAATTTTATACAAACTATTATGGATGATAAGAAACCAAAAGGTCAACAAATAAATATTGAATTAAATGAGGAAATTGCTCAAGGTGTTTATTCTAACCTTGCTGTAATTACTCATTCGTCATCTGAGTTTGTAATTGATTTTGTCCGAATTATGCCAGGTGTGCCAAAAGCTAACGTTAAATCG
Organism: Mariniphaga sp.; assembly: GCA_013203525.1. Classification (GTDB taxonomy): domain Bacteria; phylum Bacteroidota; class Bacteroidia; order Bacteroidales; family Prolixibacteraceae; genus JABMQB01. The sequence continues at coordinate 7,085 of JABMQB010000279.1, read as the reverse complement.
AGGATTATTCTTACACCGGAACATGCAAAACGATTGTTAAATGCTTTACAAGACAATATGAAAAAGTATGAAACAATTAATGGTCCAGTAAATATTAAAGGAAATCCACAGATGCCACCTATGAGCTTTGGAGGTCCAACTGCAGAAGCATAAAGGGAGCATGCTCCTTATAATGAATATGATATTTAATAGGATAGGGAGTTTGCTCCCTATTTTTTTTGCTCCTAAATATTGATATAATAAAACCAAATGAAGCTTCTTTCATTATTGAAAAATGATTTTGAATCTTCTTTTATAAACTTTAATTTTCATTCCGAAGTTAATTTAATTGAGTTAATTTGAATAGTCTAATTCTAACTATAATTGCCGCTCTTGGATACATTATTGCGTATCGGACTTATGGTAGATTCTTGGGAGAAAATTGTTTGGCATTTCAGATAAACAACTAATGCCATCATCGGAATTTGATGATGGCGTTGATTTCATCCCTTCAAAAAAGAATATCATTTTTGGGCATCACTTTACAACTATTGCCGGGTTAGGTCCAATTGTTGGTCTTGCAATAGGAATAATTTGGGGTTGGTTGCCAGCATTTTTATGGATGTTTTTTGGTGCTATTTTTATGGGAGGATTCCATGATTTTTCAACAATGGTTATCTCCGGAAGGACAAAAGGTAAAACAATTGGTGATTTAACAGGAGATATTATAAGTCCTTCAACAAAATATGTTTTCCAGTTTATAATGCAATTGTTGTTATTAATAGTACTTGCGGTATTTGCTATGATTGTTGGAATTCTTTTTGAACAATATCCCCAATCAGTAATACCTGTTTGGATTGAAATTCCCATTGCAATTTGGTTAGGAAGGCAAGTAAGTAAAGGGAAAAATGACTTTATTTATTCAATTGTTGCTGTTCTAATTTTATATGCTTCCATTTATGCAAGTGTTTATTGGTTGCCACCCATTAAAATACCACCGGTAATGGGTTCATCGGTAGTATCATGGGCATTAATATTATATATTTATTCTTTTTTCGCATCAACAATCCCGGTTCAGAAATTATTATAACCCCGCGATTATATTAACTCTCATCAGCTTTTGATAGCTTTAGGTCTAATTATTATTGGATTAATAGTAGCACACCCGGTAATAACAGCTCCTGCTGTTAATTCTAATGCATTTAAGTCTGAAAGTATTCCGGCTTTAATGCCCTTGTTATTTATTACCATTGCTTGTGGTGCAATTTCCGGGTTTCATTCTTTAGCAAGTACCGGTACAACTATAAAACAGGTTTCAAAAGAAAGCCATACCCGGTTTATTGGATATGGAGGGATGTTGTTGGAAGGTTTTTTAGCAGTAATAGTATTAATGGCTATTGCTGGCGGACTTGGAATGGGTTTTGAAAAGAATGGTATATTATTAACCGGAGCCGAGGCATTTTCTGAACATTATCAATCATGGGCAAGTGCATCAGGTTTAAGTGCAAAGCTGGAGGCATTTATTGTGGGTAGTGCTAACTTGATGGAAAGTTATGGAATTCCCAGGGATTTTGGAGTTGCCGTGGTAGCCGTATTTATTGTGAGTTTTGCAAATACATCGCTTGATTCGGTAGCTCGTATTCAAAGGCTTTCATTGCAGGAAATTTTCAAAAACAAAGAGGGGATTGTACGTAAGCCTGTTAATAATCGGTATGTAGCAACTTTTATAGTTGTAGCATTGGCAATGGTTTTGACATTTATGCAACCAGGTGCTCAGGGTGCGTTGTTCCTATGGCCATTATTTGGAGCTTTAAACCAATTGGTTGCCGCTCTGGCTTTTAGGTGTAGTTGCCTTGTATTTGTCTATGAAAAAGAAAAATCCGGTTTATGCTTTAGTTCCAATGGTTTTTATTTTACTTATGACAATTTGGGCAATGATCAATAATATTTTTGGATTCATTTCTGATAATAATATAGTATTAGTAGTAATATCGTTACTTATCTTGATTTTAACAGCATGGCTTTTAATCAGTGGAATAGGTATAATTTCCCGAAAGAAATCAGAAAATATTATATAAATGGTAATTTGAGTACACATTATCCAGGCAAATAAATTAAAATCTATCTAAATTGATCATTAAATAGAATAAAGGGAATTTTGGAATCTATTGGGCGATTGTTTTAAATGCCTTTGTGCAGTTGAATTGAAGCCATTTATTGCTTCTTAAAAATTCATTTAACCTTTATTAGTATTTTTATAATAATTACAAGTCAAATATCTCTTTGTTTCTTTAGCCTCAGTTTTTATATTTGTCATCCTGAAAAATATACGATTACTTAATCTGTTCATTACAAAGTTGTTTTGTTATAGTAATTTTTCATTTTCTTGAAATATGTGTAATATTACGATTTAAGTTTTATTTGAGGATAAAAATAATTAATTAGAATACGAATGAAGATAGCAGTTTGTTTAGGCAATGTACCTGATACCACAACCAAAGTGAAGTTTATTGACGGTATAGAATTAGATAAATCAGGAATTCAATGGATAATTAATCCATGGGATGAGCTTGCTCTTACCCGGGCAATTGAATTAAAAGAAGATGGAAATAATGATGTTAGTTCCGTTACAGTTATCACAGTTGGTGCAAAAGATTCTGAACCTACAATACGAAAAGCATTGGCTATTGGTGCCGATGATGCCATTCGGATTGATGCCGATCCTACTGATGCATTATCTGTTGCTAATGAGTTGGCTGAAGTAATTAAAGGAAAAGATTTTGATATTATTATGTGCGGAATCGAATCAAGCGATTATAACGGGGCTGCTGTAGGCGGTATGTTAGCTGAATTAATTGAATTGCCATCGGTTTCTGCCGTTTCAAAATTGAATATAAATGGCGATGTAGTTGAAATGGATCGCGATATTGATGGAGGCAAAGAAGTAGTTTCGGTGCAAACTCCGTTTATTGCTATTGTTCAGAAGGGAATAACTAAAGAACCCAGAATTGCTGCAATGCGGGGAATTATGATGGCCCGGAAAAAACCATTGGTTGTTGTTGAATCTTCAGGGAATGAAACTATGGCTGAATTTGCCGGTTTTGAGTTACCACAACCAAAAGCTCCGTGTAAAATGGTTGACCCTGAAAACATGGCCGAATTGGTTTCGTTATTACAGAACGAAGCGAAAGTATTGTAGTATCCATTTAAAATTTAGAATTATGTCAGTATTAGTATATACAGAGAATTGGGATGGAAAATTCAAAAAACTATCATTTGAATTGGTTTTATATGCATCCAAAATCGCGGAAATGATCGGAACAACTACATCGGTTATTTCAATCGGGAATGTTGATGATAACGAATTATTAAAACTTGGTAATTATGGTGCATCAAATATATTAAAGGTCGAAGGTGATAATTTTTCTTCGCTCGACAACCAAGTATTTACAAGTATTATTGCACAGGCTGCAGAAAAGGAAAATTCAGCCGTGGTTGTTTTGTCGCATAATAACAGTGGAAAAGCATTGGCACCTCGCTTATCAGTTAAATTAAATGCAGCTTTGGCTTCTGGTTTAGGTAAATTACCATCTTCTGTTGATCCGTTTACTGTTAGTAAAAAAGTTTTTTCAGGAAAAGCCTTTGCCAACGTAGTGTTAAATACTGAGGTAAAAATATTAACCTTGGCACAAAATTCATTTGAGGTAATCAAAAAAGGAGGCTCAGCGAATATTGAATCTTTTATTCCTAATGTGGGAGAGATAAAAACCGTAGTTAAGGATGTTCAGAAACAAACCGGTAAAATTTTATTAAACGATGCTGAAGTTGTAGTTTCCGGAGGCCGTGGTATGAAAGCGGCTGAAAATTGGGGAACTATTGAAGAACTGGCAGATTTGCTTGGAGCAGCAACAGCGTGTTCCCGTCCTGTCTCAGACGAAGGCTGGAGGCCACACAACGAACATACCGGGCAAACCGGGAAAATCATTGCACCCAATTTGTATATTGCAGCTGGTATTTCAGGTGCTATTCAACATTTGGCTGGTATAAGTTCATCAAAATGCATTGTGGCAATTAATACTGATAAAGATGCTCCAATTTTTGAAGCTGCAGATTATGGAGTAGTTGGTGATGCTGCAAAAGTATTACCTGATTTTATTAAGGCAGTTAAGGAATTATAATTTAATGAGCTTTTAGAAATTCAGCGCATGTGCTAATTATCATTTTATAGATAGATTCTTAATAACCGATTATTAATTTCCTGTAATTTGTTATATGATGATAAATTTTTATTTTGGCATCTGATTTTTAGATATGACTTTTATTTAACATACATTAAAGCTATGATGTATAGTATATTATTTATTGTATTGCTGGCAGGAGCAATAGCTTTCTTTACCTGGAATATTAAAAAAATTTCAAGGAATATCAAGCTTGGAAGAGATATTGAAATTAAAGATAACAGGAATAAAAGATGGAGGCTTGTCTTCAAAGTGGCAATTGGGCAGTCAAAAATGATGGGATTACCAATATCTGGAATATTACACATTTTTGTTTATGCAGGTTTTATACTGGTTAACTTAGAGATGTTAGAAATAATGGTTGACGGTATTGCCGGTACCCATAGGGCATTCTCATTTTTTGGATTTTTATATCCGGTAGCTATTAGTGCATTTGAGTTTTTTGCTCTTCTTGTAATAATTGGTTGTCTGGTATTTCTGGCCAGAAGAAATGTTTTAAGAGTAAACAGATTTTGGAAACCGGAAATGAAATGGTGGCCTCGCTTAGATGCAAACCTTATCTTAATTACAGAAGTTGTATTAATGACATCGATATTCTTCATGAATGCTTCTGATGCCATACTTCAAGGTAGGGGTGTTGAGCATTACGAAAAAGTTGGATCATTCTTTCTTAGCTCGTTTTTTATTCCAATGCTGATAAATCTTCCTACAGAAACCCTGATATTTACTGAAAGGCTTTGCTGGTGGTTACACGTTGTTGGGGTTATGATATTTTTAAACTATATTCCGTATTCAAAACATTTTCACGTATTCCTTTCATTTGTAAATGTTTTTTATTCGAAGTTAGAATCTGCAGGGAAATTGGCTAATATGCCATCAATTTCTAAAGAAGTCAAAAGCATGTTAACCGGTGAAGAACCTCCAATGGATGAGGATGCAGAAGAAGTTGCATTTGGTGCTCAGGATGTAAAACAATTAACATGGAAACATTTGATGGATGCATATACATGTACCGAGTGTGGCCGTTGTACAAGGGTTTGTCCTGCAAATATAACTGGTAAAAAACTTTCTCCCCGGAAAATAATGATGGATGTTCGCGACAGGCTTGAATTTACTGGGAAAAATATTGACAAATATGGTTCAGATTATACCGATGATAAATCATTATTTGATTATATAACTGCTGAAGAATTGTGGGCATGTACAACATGTAATGCCTGTACAAATGCCTGTCCTGTAAATATAGATCAGGTATCGTTAATACTTGAGTTACGACGATATATTGTAATGGAACAGGCTGCAGCTCCCGGAGAACTCAACGCAATTTTTAGTAATATTGAAAATAATGGTGCTCCCTGGCAGTTTTCTCAGGAAGATAGGATGTTGTGGGCTGAGGATTTATACCTCAATCAATAATTGTAGCAGTTTGATTTGTAAATCCAATATCAGATATGGAAACAACTAAAAAGAAGATTGAAGTTCCTGTTTTGGCTGATTTGTTTGCCAATGGAGAAAAACCTGAATACTTATTTTGGGTTGGGAGTGCAGGAGCATTTGATGGCAGATATAAAAGTGTCACAAGGGCATTTGCGAAAATTTTAACTCATCTTGGTATTAGTTATGCTGTTTTAGGCACTGAAGAATCATCAAGCGGCGATGTTGCGCGCAGGGCTGGAAATGAAATGCTTTTTCAGATGCAGGCATTAATGAACATAGAACTATTGGAGGGCTATGAGGTGAAGAAAATAATCACTTGCGATCCGCATGTTTACAATTCTTTAAAAAATGAATATCCTGATTTGGGTGGAAATTACGAAGTGGTACATCATACGCAGTTTTTAAAAAAGCTGGTGGATGAAGGGAAATTGGTTTTAGACACATCTTTTTTCAACGGGAAAAAAGTAACATACCATGATCCGTGTTATCTGGGAAGGGCAAATGGAGAATATAATGCACCGCGTAAATTGGTTAATGCTGTGATTTCAGATGTTACTGAAATGAAACGAAATAAAAGTTTTGCCCTTTGTTGCGGTGCAGGTGGTGGCCAAATGTTCAAGGAAGCTGAAAAAGGTGAAAAGGAAGTTTTTATTGAACGCACCGAAGAAGCCTTGGAAACAGGTGCCAATATTATTGCAACGGCATGTCCGTATTGTATGGTTATGATGACCGATGGCCTAAAATATAAAAACAAAGAAGAAGAAATTAAAAATTATGATATTGCAGAGTTAGTGGCTTTATCATTAAATTTGTAAACCAAAAAATCAATAAATAAGATATATTATGGGAAAAGTTGTAAAAGGTGGTGAATTTATTGTCAACGACCTGGAAGCTAAAGATATTTTTATTCCTGAAGAATTCGATGAGGAACAACGTATGATTGCTGATACTTGTAAGGATTTCCTTGATACCGAAGTTATGCCGAACCTTGCCAGAATTGATGCACAGGAAGAAGGCTTTGTCAGAGATTTATTAGGTAAAGCCGGAGAACTGGGATTACTTGGGATTTCTGTCCCCGAAGAATATGATGGTTTTGGACAGTCGTTTGTCACATCAATGCTTGCAAGTGAAGTAATGGGATCAGCATATTCATTTTCCGTATCTTATTCATGCCACACTGGAATTGGTTCAATGCCAATCTTATATTTTGGTAACGAAGAGCAAAAACAAAAATATATGCCTAAACTGGCATTAGGCGAATGGGCAGGTGCATATTGCCTTACTGAACCCGGTGCAGGTTCCGATGCTAATTCGGGAAAAACAAAAGCGACTCTTTCAGAAGATGGAAAACACTATATTCTGAACGGACAAAAAATGTGGATTACAAATACAGGTTTTGCCGATGTATTTATCGTTTTTGCTAAAATCGAT
>JABMQB010000278.1 GCA_013203525.1 Mariniphaga sp. | reverse complement strand
GATTTGTAATATTTAATTATTAGAACAAACAAACCTAAAAATTGAAAATTTTAATTAACAATAAGATTCTTATAAATTCTAACCTAAAATAATATGGCAAAAGTTCGAGGTGCGGTAGTTGTAGACAAGGAAGGATGTAAAGGTTGTGGTATTTGTGTTGATGCTTGTCCTCAGGATGTTTTGGCCCTAAATAAGGAAGTAAATAGTAAGGGGTATCATTATTCTTACATGGAAAATCCCGAGGCTTGTATTGGATGCTCAAATTGCGGTGTAGTTTGCCCCGATACCTGTTTAACTATTTACAGGGTAAGAATTTAAAATATATTGGTAATTATTCAGAATTAAAAATCATTAAAAATATGGGCGAATTAAGATTAATGAAGGGGAATGAAGTATTGGCTGAAGCTGCTATCCGCTGTGGTTGCGATGGTTATTTCGGTTATCCAATTACTCCACAGTCAGAAGTAATGGAAACTCTGATGCTCAGAGCTCCCTGGGAAGAAACCGGGATGGTTGTACTTCAGGCCGAAAGTGAAATTGCTTCAATTAATATGCTTTATGGTGCAGCGGCAACCGGTAAAAAAGCAATGACTTCTTCGTCAAGCCCGGGGATAAGCCTTATGGCAGAAGGTATTTCGTATATTGCCGGGGCTGAGTTGCCTTGCCTTATTGTTAATGTACAACGTGGAGGGCCAGGATTAGGTACGATCCAACCTTCACAGGCCGACTATTTTCAGGCAGTAAAAGGGGGAGGGCATGGCGATTACAAATTAATAGTCCTGGCTCCATCCTCTGTTCAGGAAATGAATGACTTTGTTGATCTGGGTTTTGAATTGGCATTTAAATACCGGAATCCGGCAATGATTCTTACGGATGGTGCAATAGGCCAGATGATGGAAAAAGTGGAATTGGCAGATTTTAAGCCACGTTGGACCGAAGAAGAAATAGAAGAAAAATGGGGTTCGTGGGCAACAGTTGGAAAACCTAAAACAAGGAGTAAAAACATTGCTACATCTCTTGAATTGCAATCCGACAGGATGGAAAAACATAACATCCAAATGCAGGAGAAATATAGGGAAGTAGAATTGAATGAGCAACGTGCTGAAATGATTATGTGCGATGATGCTGATTTTGTTTTTGTGGCTTATGGAACTTCATCAAGAATTTGCCAAAAGTCGATTGAGCTTGCAAGGGCAAAAGGTATAAAAGTTGGCTTATTACGCCCTATCACATTATATCCTTTCCCTATTGATACAGTAAAAGAATTGTGTGGAAAAATTAAGGGATTTCTTACCGTGGAAATGAATGCGGGGCAAATGATTGAAGATGTGAAACTTTCAGTTCATGAATCAGGATGTTCAGTTCCCGTTGAGTTTTTTGGCCGCCTGGGCGGAATTTTACCATCTCCCGGAGAAGTGGTTGCAGCGTTGGAAGAAAAATTTGTAAAAAGTTAGGTTATGGATATAAAAGATATTATTAAGCCTGAAAATCTGGTTTACGATAAATCAGAATTACAATCGGAAAATATAATGCATTATTGCCCTGGATGTACTCATGGAGTAATTCATAAAATTCTTTCCGAAGTAATTGAAGAAATGGGAATTCAGGAAAAAACCATTGGTATTGCTCCGGTTGGATGTGCTGTTCTGGCCTATAATTATATTGAAATCGATTGGCAGGAAGCCGCCCATGGCCGCGCACCTGCAGTTGCAACTGGTGCTGTCCGTGTTAATCCCGATAAATTTGTATTTACTTATCAGGGCGATGGTGACCTTGCTTCTATTGGAACAGGCGAGATTATCCATGCCTGTAACCGTGGCGAAAATATCCTGGTAATTTTTATTAATAACGGAATTTACGGAATGACAGGTGGCCAGATGGCACCAACAACTCTTGAGGGGCAAGTAACATCAACAACCCCAGGAGGACGTAACATCGACCTGAATGGTTATCCAATGAAAATAACCGAACTGATTGCCCAACTACCGGGGACTTCATATGTAACAAGGCAGTCGGCACAATCGGCAGGAGCGGTTAGAAAATGTAAACGATCGTTGAAAAAAGCTATCCAGAATGTACTCGACAAAAAAGGGACTTCGTTTGTTGAAGTGGTTTCTACTTGTAACTCGGGTTGGAAAATGACTCCGGTTGGAGCCAATAAATGGATGGAAGAGAACATGTTCCCTTATTATCCGCTTGGCGATTTAAAGGATAGTGTTAAAGGTGAAAAGATTTCAAATAATTAAAATCGGGAAAAATGACTGAAGAAATTATTATAGCCGGATTTGGTGGACAAGGTGTTCTTTCTATGGGTAAAATTATTGCCTATTCAGGAATTATGGAAGACAAAGAAGTTACCTGGTTCCCATCATACGGACCCGAAATGCGGGGTGGTACTGCAAACGTTACTGTAATTGTTAGCGATAACCGGATAAGTTCTCCTGTTATTCAGGAATATGATACAGCCATTATTCTGAACCAGCAATCGATGGATAAATTTGAAAATGCTGTAAAGCCAGGAGGAACTTTACTTTATGATCCGAATGGTGTGATCCACCCACCAACACGTACCGATATAAATATATATAAAGTGGAAGGAACCCGAACTGCTGTTGAAATGGGAAATCCTAAAGTGTTTAATATGATTGTAGTTGGAAGCTTTCTGAAAGTAAAACCAATCCTTTCGCTCGATAATGTTGAAAAAGGACTTGAAAAATCACTTCCGGAACGATATCATAAACTTATTCCACTTAATCTTGCCGCCATTGAAAAAGGGCAGGAAATAGTGGAAACTGTTTTAGAAGTATAAAAAACCTATTTATATATTGCATGGCTCCATCTGTTTAGGTGGGGCTTTTTTTTGTTTTACTCAGTCTATTTATAAATCCTCTAAATAATCTATATATATTGACAAATAGAGTATTATGTATTAACTTGAAAGTCATAAAACTGGATTTCCATTAAACCAAAAACTGTGGTATGAAAAAACTATTCCTTCTAACCGCTTTAACCTTATTCTTTTTAAATGTAGTTGGACAACCAATATCCGTAACAGATGCAACCGGATTTGTTGAAAACTGGCTTAGCAATAAGGGATCATCCTGTGAGATTGAATCTGTTATAACAGATGATTCGGAAGGAGAAAACTTGATATATTACTTTTCGTTGGAACCACGAGGATATATTATTGTCAGTGGAAATAAAATGTTCAAACCTGTTATTGGATATAGTTTTAAAAATGATCTGAATCTTGAAAATTTACCTGAAGGGCTTAATCTTTTTTTGGCGGATTACAAGTATAAAATTCAAAAACAGGAAAATGTTAATAACATAAATCATAAGTATTGGGATTTAAATGATGAACGATTGAAGTCTGTCAAAAGCGTTGAGCCATTAATTCAAACCCAATGGAACCAAACATATCCATATAATTCTATGTGCCCTGACAATACTCCTGCGGGATGTGTTGCTATAGCCTTGGCACAAATCATGAAATATTACGAATATCCATCAAGAGGTTTAAGTGAGAATGGATATGAATCAAATTATGGGACTCTATCTGCTGATTTTAAAAATACTTCATACGACTGGGCATCAATACCAAATACAGTTTCTGAAGTTAATGAAGAGGTTTCAAAGTTAATTTATCATGCAGGGATTGCAGTAAATATGTCGTATTCTTCATCTGTTTCTAGTGCAAGTACAGGTGATGTTGTACCAGCAATGGTTAATTATTTTGGATACAATAAGAATTCAAAAGAGATTCTACCACATTTAATTGATACTTTAAATTGGTTAAACAAAATATATCAGAATATTGACTTAGATCATCCTGTTATTAGTGCTGGAACAACAACTGTAAGCGGTACAAATGCCCATATGTACATTTTAGATGGTTATGATAAGGATAGCCTGTTTCATATAAACTGGGGATGGGGTGGAAACAGCGATGGCTATTTTGAATTAAAAGAAATTGAATGGCAATATCATCAAAGGGCATATTTTGATTTGTATCCTCTAGAGGTCAGAGCAGAATTTGAAGTAGATACAACATATTCAATACCACCACTTGAAGTTCAGTTTACCGATTATTCATTATATAAGACTGATGAAATTACAAAATGGCAATGGGATTTCGATAACGATGGTGTAATCGACAGTGAAGAACAGAATCCATCATACACTTACAATGAATTTGGATTATACTCTGTTAAACTTATTGTTTCAAACAACACTTTTTCAGATACCTTAGTGAAAGAAGATTTAATTACCGCTGTTTGTCCTATCACACCTAAGTATGTTTCCAAATCAGGAAGTGATATTTTAGGAGATGGAACACTTTCTAATCCGTTTTTAACAATACAACATGCAATTAATCTTTCAGCAATTAATAATGATTCGGTCATTGTATCTACTGGTCAATATATTGAAAATATTGATTTTAAAGGTAAAAACCTGTTAGTTACTTCTGAATTTTTGTTTTCAAAAAATGAAAATGACATCATTAATACCATTATCGATGGAGACAGGCATGGAAGCGTTGTGGTATTTGATAAGGGTGAAAATGAAACAACACTACTTAATGGATTTACAATTCAAAATGGGAAAGGGGATTTTATAGCGGTTCACTGGGATGCAGCTGGTTATCCCGAATATACAGGGGGAGGAATTCGATGCGATAACCAATCTTCGCCCATTTTAAAATATTTAATTATTAAAAATAATATTTGTACAGAAGGTTTAGAAGAGGGAGTAGGACACGGTTCTGCAATTTACGCTGCACAAAACTCCGATATTCAGTTATCAAATTGTTTAATATATAATAACTCAGGAAGTGCTTATGCATTATTCTTACATTCATCTAATATAACTATTGATAGTACTTACGTTATTCGTAATCAAAGCAGTGGTATAAGAACAAATACTGGTCAATCTGTCATTAATCGATCTCTTATAGCATTTAATGAACATAACTATTTTACAAGTGTAACTGGAGTTGGAATATATTATGACTTTAAATCAAAAGGATTTCTTAAAAATTCAGTTGTTTATAACAATAAAGATTCGTACAATTTATTTTTTCAAGATGCCCAAAATAAAACAGGTGGGATTTACTTACATGGTTCAGATATAAATATTGTAAATACAATTGTTTATAATAATTATATGAATGAAATAACATGTAGTTCTTCTTTAACTTGTGGTCCTAGTTTTTTAACATTAAAAAATTCAAATATTAAAAATGGCTTGGATTCAATAAAAATAAACAATGGTTTAACAACCGTAAATTGGTTGGACGGCAATAAGAATTTTATGCCTTTGTTTAACGATACCTTTAATTGTGATTTCAGGATTAAACCTGAATGTGAAAGCATAGATGCCGGAACAAGTTTTTATTTAAATGGATTGGATACAATAATAGATATTCCTTCAGCGGATTATTTAGGTAGTAATCCTGATATTGGTGTTTTTGAACTTTTCTCGGAAGAAACAATAATCGAAAAATTGGTCAAGCTGGAGATGAATAAAGCTCCGGAAATTGTTACAATATCTGACTCACTTGCGCATCCGGGAGTTTTATTTGACTGTATGATTACAGCCAAGGATACAAATAATAATAAAATCTATTTTTCAGAAATTAGTATTCCCCCATGGTTAAGTATGGTTGATAATGGTGATGGAACAGCTACGATTTCAGGTATCCCTACCCTCGATGATTTATTGTTAACGGAAATAGAATTTGGGATTACAGATAGCATTATAATTGAATCCATAATTCGGAAATTTAATATTCAGTTTTTTAATGCAGAACCATCTATTTCTTCACAACCCGATACTACAGCGCACCCGGGAGAATTATTTACTTACCAGTTAACTGCTACTGATAGCGATAATGATGACCTAAGTTTTACAGGTATTATTATACCGGCATGGTTGACATTGACAGATAATGGCGATGGTACGGCAACAATTGATGGGACACCGTCGGCAGAAGCATTAGGGTCGGTCAATGTTGAAATCAGCGTTACTGATAATATAGTTACGACACCGATAACGCAATCGTTTATAATTGAGGTATTAAACAGTGATCCGGAATTTACATCCCAACCAGGGACATCAGCACACCCGGGGACTGTATTCACATATCAGATAACAGCAGAAGACGGAGATAACGATGAGTTAAATTTTGCAAGCGTAACCATACCATCATGGTTAACACTTACCGACAATGGCGATGGTACAGCAACAATTGAAGGGACACCGTCAACACAAGCATTAGGGACGGTCAATGTTGAAATTGGAGTTACTGATAATATAGTTACGACACCGATAACGCAATCGTTTATAATTGAGGTATTAAATTCTGATCCGATCTTTACATCCCAGCCTGGAACATCAGCACATCCCGGCACATTATTTTCATATCATATAACAGCAGAAGATGGCGATAAGGATGCAATAATTTTTTCAGGTATAACTTTACCGTCATGGTTAATTCTAACTGACAACGGAGATGGTACTGCAATTATTGAAGGTATACCTTCAGCAGAGGATCTGGGATCAACCAATGTAGAGATCAGTGTAACTGATAATATTATTCAGAATGCTATTACTCAATTATTCAATATTAAGATTGTAAACTCTGAACCATATTTTAATTCAGAGCCTTTAATATCAGCCCATCCATCAAGGGAATATAAATATTTTATTGTTACCCGCGATGCTGATGGTGATGATATTGAGTTTACCGTTACCAATCTTCCTGATTGGTTAACATTGGAAGACTTAGGTACATATGCAATTCTTTCAGGTACTCCCGGTGTTGTTGATTTAGGTAGTTATAATATTGAAGTTAGTATTACTGATAATATTATTGCTGAACCAATTAAACAATCCTTTAGCATTGAAGTACAAAATTCGGCACCTTATTTTACCTCGGTACCCGACACCGTTGCCCGGCCAACATTTAATTATGAATATACCATTGTCGTGGATGATCCGGATGGTGATGAATTGGTTGTTTCAGTTGAAGGAATTCCTACATGGATGACATTGACCAATAACGGGGATGGGACTGCCACCCTTTCAGGTACACCATCAGATGCAGACAAAGGTGTAATAACAATAACCATTAATGTAATTGATAATATAATTAGTGTACCGGTTGTACAAAGCTTTGATCTAAATGTTAATTTCCCGACTTCAAACCTGGAAATCGAATCGGATGCGCTGGTCTTATACCCCAATCCTGTTAATGATATCCTATACATCGATTATGCGAAGAAGGAAACCATCGAGGCGGTTGAGGTATTTGATATTACAGGTAAAATGCTGAAAATTAAAACACGAGGTAATTTCGATTTTATCAATGTAAGTAACCTATCAGATGGATTGTATCTGGTTAATTTTAAATTACCTGATAGGAATAAAACATTCAGGATAATTAAAAAATAAAAGAAGACAAATTGAAAGGATAAATAAATTTCCGATATTTCAGATTGATTAATCTGATTTAAAATGGCTGTTGTATTTCGATCATTATTACAATCCGAAGTCCCTACATTAAAACAACTTCTGAAAGAATCAGAATTGCCATATTCGGATATTGGAAATGATAATATTTCCTTTTTTGCTTTATTTGAAAAAGAAAAAATTGTGGCAATTGGAGGAATTGAGTGTTATGAAAAATATGCTTTGTTGCGGTCCGTAGCCGTTCCTGATAATGTAAAAGGAAAAGGACACGGAAAAAGAATGGTTCAAAAAATTGAATCTGAAGCCATAAGAATGGGAATTGCTGAATTGTTTCTTCTTACAACAACTGGCAAAGAGTTTTTTGAAAAATTGGATTATAAAGTTATTTCAAGAAATCAGGTTCCTGACATAATTAAAGCAACATCAGAATTTACCTCATTATGCCCGGAAACTGCTATTTGTATGTTAAAAGGTATTTAATTCCACCCCTTTTCTTTTCTGAACAACAAAAAAGCCAGTATATAAAGTACACCTCCCATTAGTAAAGCAGCATTAAATCCCCATGCAAAAACTACAAACATAATGGCTGTCGATCCTAATACCGAAGCAATCCCATTTACTGCAAATCCCCAGTCGATGAGTTCTTTTACACGCAAACCACCTCTTGGGAAAGGCATGCCCATAAAAAAGCCAAGTGGAAAAATTAAAATAGCTGTAATAACCGATCGCCAGAAAACTGGCAGGCCACCAAACAGGCCAACAATAAGATTAAAGGTTACAATTATTAAAATCAATAAAACTGCTATTCGAATAAAAATGCAGTGGTTTTTTACTTTTTCAGCATACCTGCTTCCAATACCCGAGGCAATAAGCATTGTAAATAGTACTGTTGCAATACTATAAAATGAAGCACCGATAAAAAGTGAGAACTTTTGCATCAGAACAATTTCAATAATAATATAGCCCATTCCTAAAAGGAAAAAATAGACCCAGGGTTTTGTTTTAAGTTTTTCTTTGCTGGTCAGATATGGAAGGAGTAATAATGGAATTATCAGAATTGAAATAATTGCCAGAATTCCTATCAATAATTTTTTTGTTAGCGGGAATCCTCCGAAATCGGATACTACTGAAATTTGTTTTAACTGTTTAAAATTGAAATTATTCATTTTACCCAATTGTGCAACAAAGGGTCGGTTATCAGTCGATGGTGTAATATTAATTTTTGCCGAATCCAGTTCTGCTTTCCATCCATTCATTACAATTTTATTGATGAGGTTATTTTGTGCCGTATCAGGTTTAGGATACAGAGGTTCCTTAGCATTTCTTTGACCATTGGCTAATAAGCCATAGGCATTTTCAATTATTTCACTTGTAATAGGCTGTTTGGAAAGCAACAACAGGTTTCGCCTTAATCCGGGAATATTATAAACAACAAAGTGCTTTTCAGGATTACTGATTTTTAGTTCTTTCAGAGCCTCAGTTAGCGAACTTACTAACCGTGGCATATACATTTGGTGCTCCATCGAAAGGAATCCTTTTTCTGATAAGGCATTCCAATAATCCATAAATGCCTCTTTTGTGAAAATATAGTTTTCGGCAAAGGCAAATGAACCTGAACCCAATGCTG
>JABMQB010000277.1 GCA_013203525.1 Mariniphaga sp. | reverse complement strand
GGTGCGAAGGAATGGATTTTATGGATGCTGAAAAATTCAAAAAACTATGGATTGACCAGTATAATTATTTGACTTTTGAAAAAGAATGCAATAATATTTTATGGCTTTTTGCATACGGAGGAAATCCCGACATGAACCTTGATTTGTACCCCGGTAACGAATATGTTGATATTATTGGGTTGGATGTTTACAAACCATCGTTAGAAGGGATTAAAGAAAAATATGATATGCTGCAAACCTTAAACAAACCATTTATGATTGCCGAATTCGGACTCAAGGGGGAAGTAGGCGAATTTGATTTCCTGAATCTGATAGAAGAAATAAAAGAGTTCAGCCCTAATACCTTTGCAATTATGGGCTGGGATTCAAAACATTTCACATCTGATGAAAATATTAACGGCAAAGAATTTATGGAACATCCATTAATAATTACAAGGGAAGAAATAAAATATTAAGCCTAAAAAGGCTGCTTTTTTTAGAAGCAGCCTTTTTTCTTATATCAATCTAAATCTTAATTCACATTTGGAATAAGCTCTTTGTATTTCGAGAGCCATTCATTAAATGAAAGTAACTCAGAATTTAATGATTTTGAAAAATCAACATTACGTGCTTCACAAAACTCAGATTCAAAATCATGTTTATACTGAAACATATTTCCCAGATCATCTGCACCTTGAAAGCCAAAACTTCGGTACACTTCGGCAGGAACTGAATTATATGCAACCTGTTTGCCCAATGCATCGGTAAATGCTTCTGCCATTTGATTACCTGTTAATTGTTCCCCGGAAATCCCAATCGATTTACCAATAAACTTTTCGCCTCCTTTGAAAACTCCAAAGGCACACTTGCCAATATCTTCAGCTGCAATACCAGGCAATTTTTTATCGCCCATTGGAAAGGTAATTGCCAGGTTGCCATCTTCACCTTTTTGCGGCCCCATTCCGAAATAAATAAAATTATCCCAATAAAATGAGGTATGTAAAAGCGTATAAGGAACGTTTGATTCAAAAGCAGCATTGGCCTCTCCCTTTGCATCAAAATGCGGGACTTTATATTTACCCTGTAAGGTTGGCATTCTTTCATCCGAAAGTGGAATCAATTTCCTCGTATCCTCCAGAGTTGACCAAATTACGTGTTTAACACCGGTTTCTTTTGCTGCTTTGGCCATATTAGTTGCCTGTGAAATTTCCTTATCAGTTGAAAAATGTTCCCAAAAATTGGTTACACAAAAAACTCCATAAGCACCGTCAAAGGCATTTACAAGACTCGCTTTATCATCAGCATCGGCTACCACAACTTCAATTCCCAAATGAATAAGATCTTGTGCTTTTTCTGAACTTGCATTCCGGGTTGTCGCTCTTGCTTTAAATTCCCCACTTTTGTCATTCATAATTGCACGAACAAGGCTACCTCCCTGTGCTCCGGTTGCTCCTACTACTGCAATAATCTTTTTTTCTGTCATAATTTTTTAATTAAGTTATTACGATTAGAAGCACTTCTGATTTTTATATTAAAAACAAAGGATCGGCGTTTTTGTTTAACTTCATAACAAAATCATTGGACAATATAGTTATGCAATTTATATTTTAGCCTCACTTTTAATTAACTTTATTCTTACAAGACCGTTTAATTTGAAATATAAATTTTATGAAAGAATTCTGGGATCAACGATATAGTTCAGAAGATTATGCCTATGGGGTCGAACCCAACGCATTTTATAAAGAGGAAGTTTCAAAACTAAAACCAGGTAAAATTCTTTTCCCGGCAGAAGGAGAAGGCCGGAATGCAATATTTGCTGCAACACTTGGTTGGGAAGTGGCAGCTTACGATGTAAGTACCGAAGGAATAAAAAAAGCTGAAAATCTGGCAAAAAAAAATAATGTCGAAATTAATTACAAAAATGCCAGCCACGAATCATTTCAAGCTGAACCGGAATCCTTTGATTGTATTGTTTTAATTTATGCGCACTCAGCACCCGGAAAACGCCAATTATTGCATCAAAAACTGGCAGGTTTTCTTAAACCGGGAGGTACACTTATTCTTGAAGGATTTTCAAAACAACAATTAAAAAACAACACCGGTGGCCCCAGAAATATTGATATGCTTTTTTCCGTAGAGGAATTAAAAGATGATTTCAGGAATTTTAAGCAGCTTGATATTACTAAAACCGAAGTTGGCTTAAGCGAGGGATATTTCCATCAGGGAAATGCTTTAGTTGTTCGTACTATTGGGACAAAATAATGGTTCATTTTACTATTTTTGCATCTTCATTAAAAAACAATTCTTTTGAAACAATACTATTTATTTTTGATCTTTTCTCTAACAGCCTTATTTGTAAGTGCACAACCCGAAATTCCAGCTATAAAAATTGAAAACCCTCCGGTAATCGATGGCAGGGTAAATGACCTTTGCTGGGAAAATTCATCTATGGTGAATGAATTTTATCAACGTGAACCAAATGAGGGAGCACCCATTTCTAAAAAAACAGAGGTTTATATTTGTTACGATGCTAACAATATTTATTTCGGATTTAAATGTTTTGATGATCCGGAAAAAGTTACTGCAAAAGAATTGGCTCGTGATGTAAGTTTACGATATGATGACCGGGTTCAGATTATTCTCGATACATATAATGATCGACGAAACGGATACTGGTTCCAGATTGGGCCACGAGGTTCAATTGGCGATGCAATTATCAGCGAAAATGGTGCAGCATTTAATAAACAATGGAATGGCCTTTGGCTTGGAAAAGCAAAAATAACCGATGAAGGTTGGGAAGCTGAAGCTTCAATTCCATTTAAAACAATGGGGTTTGATAAAAACAGTAAACAATGGGGGATTAAACTCATACGAAATATAGTTAATAATCTTGAAGCAAGTTATTGGCCGGTTGCAAATCTTAATTCCCATCGGTTTCAGGTTTCCGATGCAGCAATATTAAACGGGCTTGAAGGAATTACTCAAGGAATTGGATTGGATATTTCACCTTATCTTGTAACCGGAATTGACTCAAAAAAGGGAGAAAAAAACAAGGGCAAACTTACTGCTGGTGCCGATATTTTTTATCAGCTTACCTCAAGTTTAAAAGCATCGCTAACTATAAATACCGATTTTGCCGAAACTGAAGTTGACGACCGCCAGATCAACCTCACCCGCTTTGGATTGCATTTTCCTGAAAAACGTGACTTTTTTCTGGACGGTGCCAACTATTTTCAATTTGGAATTGAAAGCGACAGTGAAAGCCCGGTTTCAAAAAAACTAATTCCATTTTTCTCAAGAAGGATGGGACTTGATACAGAGGGCTCTCCTATTCCGATAAATGTTGGGGCAAAACTAACAGGCCAGGTCGATAACTGGAATATTGGGGTAATGAACATTAATGAAAACCATGATGAAGGAAATGAAAATTTCACCGTTGCAAGAGTTACACGGAATGTAGGTGAGCAATCATCTATAGGAATTATCAGCACCTATGGTAATTCAATTGGAGACGAAAGAAACTTGTTAACCGGTTTGGATGTAAAACTTTCAACATCAAAATTTCAGGGTAATAAAAATGTTTCGCTTATTCTTTTTGGTTTAAAATCATCAACAAAAAATGTGGAAGGAAAAGATGCTGCATGGGGTGCTCAATTTGTTTATCCGAACGACCTGATAAGTGCAAGATTAGGGCATCACCAAATTGGTGAAAACTTTGTTGCCGGAATGGGCTTTGTACCGCGAACAAATATTCGTGAAACCTATGGTGAGCTTGAATTTGGGCCACGCCCAAACAAATGGGGGATTATGCAAATTCAAATTGGTGGCGAATTCGACTATGTTTCAAATTTCCAGAATGTAATGGAAACACGAGAATTTAAGTTAAAACCACTCGGAATCAGGTTTATGTCGGGCGAAGAAATTTCTTATTCGCTGGTGAATCAGTTTGAAAACATACCCGAAGATTTTAATATTTTTGAAGACTTCATAATACCGGCAGATGAATACAGTTGGTGGGGGCATCTTGTGGAAATCGAAACAAAAGGAGCCCGCAATATCTGGGGACAGGCATCATATGGCTGGGGCGATTTTTACAACGGAAAAAGAAGGGATATTGAACTGGAAGCAAACTGGAAAGTTGCTGTACCTTTTTTTATTGGCGGAAAACTCACCAGAAATAATATTGAGCTTCCACAAGGGAATTTTACAGCAAATATTTATCAGGTAAATGCAAACATTTTATTCAGCCCCGATATTACACTTTACAATTATTTCCAGTACGATAATGTTTCAAGAACAGCAGGCTGGCAATCGCGGTTTCAATGGATATTAAAACCGGGCAATGAAATTATCCTTGCATGGACTGCGGGATTTATTCAGCCACAATCAAGCTATATTATGAATGAAAGTGCTTTAAGGTTGAAGCTGAAATATAATATTAGGTTTTAGATGAATAGTACAGTGAGTGTTGAGTATTGAGTATTGAACTTTAAACATCAATCTTGCGTATTTCCAAATATATTGTTTCCAGTAGAATTTTTACTTTTTATATTGTTCAAAAAAATTCCAAATTTCATTGCTGATTGATACTTCCTTATTCCCCAAATTTCCTGATCAGTGGTGCTCTCCATTAATAACCTTATAAAATTTCTCTTCATTTTCATTCCCACTCGGGAAACTGAGTTATATTTAGATCCAGTGCGGCAATAGTCTGCATATCCGATTTGTTGAGCTCAAAGTCAAATATTTTTAAATTTTCCATCATATGAGCTTTTTTTGATGTTCTGGGAATAGCGATTATGCCTCTTTGGTAATGCCATCTTAAGCTCACCTGAGCGTTTGTTTTATTGTATTTTTCACCAATAGCTGCCAGAGTTTGGTTAGTAAAATGTTCATTCCGACCTTGTGCCAAAGGAGACCAGGCTTCCATTTGTATTCCATATTTCTTCAATGATTCATTTGCCCTATCCTGTTGGAAGAAAGCATGAGATTCGATCTGATTGATCACCGGTTTTATTTCAAAATTTGAAATCAAATCATCAATATGGCCGTCTTCAAAATTACTCACACCTATAGCTTTGATTTTGCCTTCCTTATAAAGCTCTTCCATCGCTTTCCACGAACCTTTTACATCCCCACGGGGCCGATGAATAAGGTAAAGGTCCAAATAATCCAAACCCAATTTGTTTAGTGATGTGTCAAAAGCCTTTTTGGTGCTTTCATAACCATAATCGTCAACCCAAAGTTTTGAGGTAACAAAAAGTTCTTCTCTTTTAATCCCGCTTTGTTTAATCCCTCCACCAACAGATTCTTCGTTACCGTATATTGTAGCAGTATCAATAAGACGATAACCAACTGATATTGCATCCGAAACACATCTTATGCCTTCATCACCATTAAGATAAAGGGTTCCAAAACCAAGAATCGGCATCTTTACGCCATTGTTAAGAGTAACTGTTTCAATTGAATTTTCTAATCTACCTGGATTTAAAGCACCAAATATTTTTGAACTTCCTAAACCCAATAACATTGTACCAGCTGCAAGTTTTGCACTACTTTTTAAAAACTCCCGGCGTTTTACTCTCTTTATATGATTTTCCATATTCATTTATCAATTTATGATTTATATAAAAATAGATAAAATTCTGTAGAATACAATTTCAGGTTATTTAAGGATGGTTTGCGTATACAATGCAGGATTCATTTTGTAGTAGCAATACTTAATTTTTGGAACATAGAAAAATGGATATACTCAACGTTGCTTGTAAGAATAACAACTAGCTATTTGGCTCTTTCCTGTCAAGTTACCAAGAAGTTGAAGCGGGCTACAAACCTTGATATTTAGCACTTTCCTGCCATTATTTATACAACGTGCTGTATGTTGGGCTTTACTCATACTCAGTCGTTTATCAGTTTTGTGCAACAGGGTTTAAGTCAATTGGCTCCATAAACTGTCTGCCAACACTGAAATGTATATAACCATCGTGTTGTAAACGACCAATAATCATAGCAGGGTGGGTATTAAACTTTTTGGCATAATCGATAATATCCTGCTCGGTTATATTCTTGTATTGCAATACCTCTTGTTCCTGTTCATTAGTAAAAGTATGGCTAACGGCAAACTGGTGTGCTTCTTCCTCTTTTTCAGGGTCAGCGGCTGCAAAATCAACATTTTCTAAAGAAATGTATTTTTTGCCATGCAGAATAATATGACCCAATTCATGAAAGAAGGTAAACCAAAAACTATCGTTCTTTTTATAACGTGCAGTTAACTGAATAAGCGGTGTATTGTTTAACCATCGCGTTGAGCCACTTAATGGCACTTTTGGTAACTTGGGCGTAAACAACAGTATAACACCAGCTTGTAAACAAAGTTCTTGTAATTGCTCAAAGAAGTTTACAGGTTGTTCCACCATTAACTGGCGCATGGCAGGTATATTGCCTTTCAACTTTTTCACATCAAAAACAGGGGCTTCAATTTGTTTTGCCTGTAACTCACCTTGCCGTAACCAAGCCGAAATTGCATGCGGTTGGTGCGATTGTTTTAATGATGTATAAGCTGCAACTTTCAATTCAGTTTCAACATACAGTTTTTCCCATGCACTGTGCGAAGCAACACCAAAATAACTCAAAAGGTTAATTGTCTTTTCCTCAGCATCGCGAGTAAAAACAACCCAATTGTATTTTGCCATTTCAGCATACGGGAATTGTTTTGCCCATTCGGAAGCTTTGGCAATTACTTCCTCATGTTTTTTACGGGCAATGTATTCGTTGTATCTCGCTTGTTTGTTAATCCAAAATTGTGCAGGTATTTGCGTTACATTTTCAAATAGAATCGCCATTTCAGGCGTAAGCGAACTTTCTTCTTTTAAAACTGCAATTATAGTTTTTTCAGGCTTACCTGTTCTAAGAGCAAATTCCTTCCTGCTCATGCCCATTTCTTCTAACTTCTCGTTTAAAGTAGTAGCAGGGTGAAAAACGATGTCTGGTAAATATTGATTAGTAAGTGTCATAATTTTAAGCTTTTAATGGTAGTCAACAATTTCAATAATCTCAACTATCTTCATTTCAGTTAAAATTGGAGTGCCATGTTCATTTCTAGGAACTGGTTGTACTGCTGGTTCAAAAATTAACCGATACGGATGGTCTAAACTGCAAGACCATTGCCCATTTCTATCGCCTGATAAATTGTGGAAGTTTCCTGGCAAAAATTGTAGATCGTTGAAACTTTCTACGTCTCGCATATCTCCAAGTCTTTGATGATATTTAGTAGCTCTGTTATTACCAATTTTTTTTTGTGCAAGGGCAAAATTATTTGCCCATTTTTCTAATTTCTTATTTGCAAAGGTAATATCCATTCATTAAATATAAAAATATTATTAACACTTTCTGTTAATTAAAATAACTTAATCGATAATAATTTCAAATTTGCCAATATAATCAATCCGTTTTTTCAAAATTCTCTATCAAATTGTTTCAGTGTAATTCGGTCTTTTAGCCTTGCATACAACGTAGGTGTATGTTCAATATTGAATTTATTTCTTTAATATCGTTCATTAAACAATACATACTATATTGGAATGTATTGTGCCACTAATGTAATTTCACTTTTTTTATCTGTTAAGGATCACTTTTCTTGAAATCCGGGGGTCCTCTTGTGGTTTCCTTCTGCTTGTTCCGGGTTTCAAATGTTAGCACAATTTACCACAATTAGATGGGAAAAGCAATAGTGAATTGGTGAATGAGTGATTGAGGAATTGAAATACTGAAGGACTGATTTACTGAAGGACTGATTTACTGAAGGACTGAATATTTAAAATGTGAAATGCAAAATACGATTTTGATGCTGGAAGCTGGATTCTCTTTAATTATCAACTAAGACTACTAATTGTGGCTTGTAACCTGGGGCTCAGGAATTGAAGCTTATGGTTATTTTTTCAACGTCAGATGTGTGCAGGGGGTAGCACATATACAACAATTAAATTACCAGGATGGATTACCTTCCGGGGCTGCCCATTTAGCAATTTCTTCGTTATATATTTTCCGTTTGCTGAACAGCCATTCCCCGTCAACCTTTACCATTTCATCCTCGTAATGCCCGTAAGAGTTGAGTTGTGGTTTGCGCTGCGGATTTTCATTCGACATATGGAACCAGTAAGCACGCCCCCAGGCAGTGTCACCTTCAATCTTTAAAACAATATTGGAGATGTTATGCCTTCCTGTTGTCCGGTGCAGTCCAGAGTCTGCCACAGCAGGTTCTTCCTGTGGCATTGAAGAAAGGAGGTTTTTTATAAAATCCCGGCCTTTCCATTCACCCTCGCCAATATCCAGAATGCCATCTTCGGTAAATGTTAAAATATAGGTATCCAGGTCATCATTATCCAAAGCAAACATATAACGTGCCTGCAGGTCTTCAATAAGTGCCCTGTCTTCGGCATAACTATTTTGATTTTCTTTTATCCCAGTTTGGCAGGAAAACAGGAAAAAAATGGCAATTACAGTTGCCGGTAATAATACTTTAAAAGAAATGGAGACTTTTTTCATGGTGTAGTTGTTTTAGTTGTTAGCATAAGTTAGTTTATACCACTAAAATAAAACATTTTTTTAATGTATTATCATTTACGTGGCTACCTGCCATTCCTGCAAGACATTAACAGATTGTATTTTTTAGGGGAGAATTAAAAAAATTATAGAATTATATTATTTCATTGTTTTTTATCCGTATAAAACTTTCGAAATCCAATACTTACTTCTTAAAGGGAAACAGTAAAATCCTAAAATTATAGAGCAACCTTAACACACAATAAGCGGCTTTGATCACGGATCAAAAGTTTGCCATCGGCAAGAGCTATTGGCGCCCAGTTCTGAGTTGAACCACCAATCCTTGCAGCAATACCTTCAGCGTTTGTTCCTCCCTCAGCAAGTACATCTGCTGAAGCAAGTGCTTTAAATCCTTCAGGATCCGGCTCAATCAGATACAACGATTTTGATCCATCAGTGGCCAGGATAAGCCCATCTGCCAATATCATGCTTCCTTTGTTAAAATCAGGGTCGCGTTTTGTTTTCCACATGATCTCACCATCCATGCTCATACAAACTATGCCGTCGCGCGTACTATTGGTTCCAAATTGAGCATAGAAATATCCATTGACCAAAAGCGGTGGTTTTGTCTGGTCTCCAAATTCTTCGGTTCTGAAAAGTTCTGTTGTGGTAAAACTGCCATCTGCCTTTTTTTCAACCTGTATCATTACTGCACCCAATTCATATCCGCCCACAACAAGTACTTTATTATCACCGGCATCAACAGCGCTTGGTACCGAAATGTGACATTCCCACTGATTATACTCCCACAGAATTTTTCCGGTAAGGGATTCTATTCCAACAATTTTACCCAGAGTTTGTGGCAATTCCCTATTGCCAATAGGATTAGTAGATGAAATAACCATCACAATATGCTCTTCACCGTCTATTTTAACGACCGAAGGACTGGCATATGATTCATTCCCCAGGTATGGTGTTTTCCAGACAATTTCGCCAGAATGTTTATTATAAGCTACTGCACCCGCTTCAGGAGCCTGGGATAATACAACAAGCAAATCACCATAGATAAGAGGACACTGGGTAATTGCCCATATCGGTATTTCCTCTCCGCCAAAATCGGTCCAGATGTTTTTATTCCATACCGGTTTATGTGTATTGATATCAAAACAATATAAATCACCATAAGGTCCACATGAATACACATGTTGGTCGTCCACAATCGGCACACTCCTTGAACCGGGGAACATAACAGAGCCCGGAGCATCGTATTCAAATTTCCAAAGTTCTTTACCGTTTGCCAGGTCGAAACAGCGTAGTTTATCCCCTACTTCGTCATCCCTGTCAAGCAGGTAAATTTTCCCATCTTTGACAACGGGTCCGCCATAGCCAATTCCCAGATCAGCAGTCCATAAAACTTCCGGACCGCTTTCAGGCCAGGTGCGCAAAAGGTTCTTTTGTTCTGATGTACTGTTTCTTTCAGGCCCCAGGAATTGCGGCCAATTCTGTGCTTTGACATTTGTTAAGCAAACAAACAATAAAACTATTGGAATATAAAATCTGATTTTTTTCATTATTTCATTTTTTGGATTAATGATAATTAACATGAATTATTCAAGGCTCCTAAAAACCGTAAATCATACTACAATAAACTATTATCATCCCGGATTTATTCAGCAACTTTAACACACATTAAACGACTTTGATCGCGAATTAAAAGTTTGCCGTCAGCTAGCGCCATGGGACCCCAGTTTTGAGTTCCATACCTTGCTGCCCTCTCATCTTCAGGAATTTCAGTAGTTAGTAATTCAGCCGATGCAATGGGTTTAAATCCGGAAGGATCAGGCTTGATAAGATACAACGACTTACCTCCATCAGTAGCCAGGATGAGTCCATCAGCAACAATCATACTACCTTTATTAAACTCAGGTTCACGCCCGGTTTTCCACATAATTTTCCCATCCATATTCATACACACCAAACCATCGCGCCGTTCATTGGTTCTGTAATGTGCATAAAAATACCCATCAACAAATAGCGGTGGTTTTGTATGGCCGCCAAAATCCTCGGTTTTAAAAAGTTCTGTTACATTATAACTACCATCAGCTTTCTTGCTAACCTCTATCATAGCTGAGCCTGACCTGTATGCACCTATAATAAGTATTTTCCCATCACCAGCATCAAATGCACCTGGAGCAGGAATTCTACATTTCCAGTTAGTATATTCCCAAAGTATTTTCCCTATGAGCGGGTCAATTCCAACGGTTAAACCTCCGGTTTCAGGTGTTCCCCTTCCCCCTGCGGAAGCAGTCATCATAACCACATGGTCTTCGTCACCCACTTTTACTATTGCAGGGCTTACATATCCAACCGGACCAAGAGCCGGAGTTTTCCATTTTACATTTCCCGTAAGTTTATCATAGGCTACAACACCAGCATCAGGAGCTTGCGATGCAATAATTAACAAATCGCCATAAATTATAGGGCATTGCGAAATTGCCCATCGTGGAATTTCTTGGCCTCCAAAATCTGACCAGACATTCTTATTCCAAACGGGTTTATGTGTATTGATGTCAAAACAATACAAGTCGCCGTTAAGACCGCAGGAATATACATGATTACCATCTAAAACAGGTACACTTCTTGAACCGGGAAACATAACTTCCCCTGGAGAGTTATATTCAAAATTCCAAAGCTCTTTGCCACTGTTAAGGTCAAAACATCTCATATTATCGCCAACCTTGTCGTCCCTGTCCAGCAAATAAGCTTTCCCGTCTTTAACAACAGGTCCTCCGTATCCAATGCCCACATCTACTGTCCATAGAACTTCCGGTCCTTCTTCAGGCCACGAACGCAAAATTCCCTGCTGATCTGAAGTGCTGTTTCCATAGGGGCCCAAATACTGAGGCCAGTCCTGTGCATTGACATTCGCTAAAAAAACTAATAAGATAACTACCGTGATAAAAATTTTGTATTTTTTCATATTTCATTCTTTTTGTCTGGTTGAAAAGATTTTTGTGGTTATATCTAAACCTGTAAGTTTTAGGTTAATTTTAGTTACTATATATTGACTAAATACATTTAAGAAAGTTTAATCCTATCAGTTACGAAAATTGAACATTTTATGGTTCTACCAGGATATAAGTATGTGCAGGTTTATATCATGATAAAATATGCAAGCTCGTGGCTCAAAGCGCAAAGCTACCACCCCATTACCTCTTTATAAAATGGGACAAGCCGATTTGCCATTTCTTGCTGGTCTTCGCGGTCGGGATGAGAATCACAACCATGAGGAGTAAGTCCATCAAAAAAATATATTGCAATGGATTTTTTATCAGGTTTTGCCTCATCAAAATGATTTTTAACTGACGAAATACATCGTTCAAATATTTTAGCTTTTCCGCCATTAACCATGGGGCTGGTTAAAAGGCAAACCTGCGTTTCGGGGTAATACGAATAAACTGTTTCAACAAAATCGATGTACCTGCTAACATACTGAGCCGAATCAAAAGGCAGCCTTTCATTTATTCCGTCCCCGTCAGAAAAATCGTTAGTTCCCAGGCAAATACTAACCAGATCGGGAGTGTAAGAAATAAAATCCCATTGTTTGGAAACATCTGTATTCAGATACATGTTTTCATACACATCGGGCATAACGGGGCGAAGGCTGTTCCAGTTACGATAAATACCAATCCCTGAAACTGAGCTAAGCATAAACTGAGCATCCAGCTTCATTGCAGATTGGGGACCGTAGGCAAAATAGGCATTATGCTGGTCGTACCATTGGCCTGTATTACAAGGAATCTCTTTCCAATCGACACCCATTCCACAGGTAATTGAATTTCCAATAAACTCAATCTTCCGGTCGGGCAGGGTTTCAAGCTCTTCCAAACCAAATGCCTGAACACCTCCAAAAACAATAGTCCCATTTGAAGCTTCGGTAGCTTTAAGAATTCTGAGATTATGAGTTTCCTTCTTAGCTTCAGGAACAAAAGAATAAACAGTCATTGAATCGGAAGTAATTTTTAACCTTCCCATATATTGCCCATCTAGTTCAATGGAAATAAAATTATACATTGCAGGAGTATTCATATTTTGAAGCATAATTAAACATGAATCGCCGGTAAAATTAATTTCAAGGTAAGAGGCTGATCCAATTAAAATCGGTTCAGCAGGATTGTCAAAATCGATTCTGCCCTGATAACTAATTAAATTATTTTCTGCATCAAAAAACTGTATTTGCTGTGTACATGAAAAAAGTGAAAACAATAATCCTAACAGTAGATAAATTCTGAAAAGCTTCATTATTTACAGTTTATTGGTTTAGTACTTTGGCATAAATTTACGATGACTTTATATTATCGCTTTAATAGAAAATCCTTAAATCCTTCAAAACCCTTTCCTAGCGAAATGCTTTGTTTTTCGCCTTTCATAAATTCAGCTAATTTTTCCGGTAAAGGAACATTCCCTTTACCAACTATACTTTCAACTGTTTCTGTAAATTTAGCAGGATGGGCTGTTTCAAGAAAAACACCTGTTTGATGTTCAGATAAAAATTCTTTTAAAGCCTGGAAACCACAAGCGCCATGCGGATCGCATAAATAACCGGTTTGATCATAAACACGCTTTACAATTTCACGGATTTCCTCATCGGAATACCAATAACCTTTTATTATTTCTGAAATGGTGGAATGTGAATTTCCATACAAATCAAGGATACGGGCAAAATTACTTGGATCGCCAACATCCATTGCATTGGCAAGTGTTTCAACCGATGACCGCGGATTATAATTTCCTGTTTCCAAGTATTCAAAAACAATATCATTGGCGTTATTAGCGGCAATAAATTGTTCGACAGGTAATCCCATTTCGCGGGCAAAAAGCCCAGCTGTGAGGTTACCAAAATTTCCGCTAGGGACTGACACAACAAGGTATTTCCCATTTAATGCACCTTTTTCTTTTAAACGGGCATACGCATTAAAATAATAAAAAGCCTGTGGAAGAAACCGGGCAACATTGATTGAATTGGCTGAAGTTAAAGCCATTTTTTCATTTAACTCTTTATCAAGAAAAGCAGTTTTAACCAGATGCTGGCAATCGTCAAATACCCCATCAATTTCAAGTGCTGTAATATTTTTTTCCAATGTAGTAAACTGCGATTCCTGTATTGCGCTGACCTTCCCTTTTGGATAAAGGACATAAACATGAATCCCGTCAACTCCTAAAAAACCATTGGCAACAGCACTGCCGGTATCACCTGAAGTAGCAACCAAAACATTTACCTGCTTTTGATTTTCGCCTAGAAAAAATTTAAGCAACCGTGCCATAAACCGGGCTCCAACATCTTTAAATGCAAGTGTTGGCCCATGGAATAACTCAAGTGACCAAATATTTTCTTTTACAAGCTCAACCGGGCAATCAAACGATAATGTATCGTATACAATCTCTTCAAGCTTTGATTCCTCAACATCGTCACCAAAAATTTTTTTAGCTACTTCAAAAGCTATTTCCTGAAAACTAAGTTTGTCAATTGTTTTAAAAAATGATGGATCAAATTTTTTAATCTTTTCAGGCATGAATAATCCTTTGTCGGAAGCAAGTCCTTTAATAACGGCTTCGTTCAGACTAACCGGGAAAGTATTTTTGTTGGTGCTATAGTATTTCATTCTAAATAGATTCGAGTAATGAGTAGTAAGAAATGAGAATTAATAAATTCCTAAAAAAGCTTTAATAAATTCATTTCCTTTAATGGTTCCATAAATACCTTTCCGGGCAGCAAATTCATCATAAACCTCAACTTTATCCGCATCAATACCTTTTCTGTAAATAATAAATGGTATTGCTTCGCGGGTATGCGTTTTTATGGCACAAGGCGTTGGATGATCTGGTAATACGGCAATTGAAACCTCCTCATCCATTTCAGCAGTTTTTTCAATGATATATTTTACTACTCGCTGGTCGAGGTATTCTATGGTTTTTGTTTTTAATTCCACATCGCCTTCATGTCCAGCTTCGTCACTTGCCTCGATATGCAGATACACAAAATCATGATCTTTTAAAGCATCAACAGCAGCTTTAGCCTTACCCTCATAATTCGTATCATATAATCCCGTAGCACCTTCAACTTTTATTACGTCCATTCCTGCATATACACCAATTCCCTGAATAAGGTCAACGGCGGAAATCACTGCTGATTTTTCGATGCCAAACATTTCCTTAAAAGTTTGCATCGCTGGTTTATATCCGGGCGACCATGGCCATATAAAATTAGCCATATCTTTCCCCTGAGCTTTACGTTTCTGATTAACAGGGTGATTTTCTAAAAGAAACCTAGACCGGACAATCATATAGTTTAACAGGTCAGTAGTACTATTTGCCTCAACTGATTTCGATTCCACCAATACATCCTTAAATGCTGTTCCCATCACATCATGTGGTGGTGTGCAAATTATATCTTTAATACCATTTTTTATTACCAAAAGATGGCGGTATGATACACCGGGATAGAATTTTATAATTTCATTACCAAATGATTTATTCAAGTATTGAATTAGTTCACCTGCTTCCTCGGTTGAGATATGGCCAGCAGAGTGGTTTTTAATTTTTTCATCTTCAACACAAATTAAATTACACCGAAGTGCCAGGTCGTTTTCTTCGATAACGACACCCATACTAGCCGCTTCGAGTACTCCCCTACCCTCATAAACTTTTTCCACATCGTAGCCCATTACAGCCATATTAGCTATTTCGCTACCTGGTGGCATAGTTTCAGGTACAGTTTTAAATAAACCGTTTTGCCCGTTTTTTGCTAACCAGTCGATGTGAGGTTTATGAGCCATTTGCAATGGAGTTTTATTCCCAAATTCTTTGAGTGGTTCATCGGCCATTCCATCGCCAAGAATTATAATATGCTTCATTATTTTCTTCTACTTATTTGATACTTTAATCAGGTCGGCAAATACACCTGCAGCAGTTACCGAAGCTCCTGCTCCATACCCTTTAATTAACATGGGGAATTCCTGGTAACGTTCTGTTGTATATATTACAAGGTTATTGCTTCCTTCCAGATTGTAAAATGGATGTTCTCTTCCAACTTCCTGTAACCCAACTTCAGCCTTGCCCTCTTCAAAATGAGCTACAAACCTCCATCTGTCACCTTTTTCTTCCAACTTTTTACGGCGCTCTTCAAAATCGTTGTCAACTTCAGAAATTTTTTCGAAAAACTCGTCAACCGAGCCTTCAAAATATTCATCAGGTATAAATTTATTAACCTTGATATCCTCCATTTCAAGTTTATATCCTGATTCACGTGCAAGAATAAGAATCTTCCTAACAACATCAACACCACTAAGGTCGATGCGTGGATCGGGTTCAGAATAACCCTCTTCCTTGGCCATTCGGATCGTATCACTTAATTTATTTTCTGGAGAAATTGTATTAAAAATAAAATTAAGGGTTCCCGATAATACCGCTTCAATTTTTAAAATTTTATCACCCGAATCAACCAAATCGTTCAATGTATTGATTATAGGTAATCCGGCACCCACATTCGTTTCAAACAAAAATTTAACACCTTTACGTTTTGCTAAAGTTTTCAAATTTATATAATTACTGTATTT
>JABMQB010000276.1 GCA_013203525.1 Mariniphaga sp. | reverse complement strand
TAGTAATTCTTTATTGAAATTATCATTTTTTTTAAATACTGTTATCTTTGAAGAAATACTGTTTAATTATAAAACTATTTCACCTTATGTCACGATTAATTGTTATTTCTGTTACTCTTATTTTTTTATTTGCTTTTAATGGTTATTCACAGTTAACACCATATTACCACTGGACATTATTACCCGAAGATTTTCAGGATGAAATAATTGGTGAAGCATCTGGCGAAACAGCACTTCATCATGCTATTGAAATGGTTGGTTACCAGCGAAACCGACCTGCTGAAGAATATTCAACTGTGTTTCGTGAAGGAAAATATGTTTTGGATAAATTAATTGAATATGGAATTACTAACGCAAAAATTGAGCGGTTTGAAGGTGGAAAAACCTGGGATGGAATAAAAGGCGAATTATGGGAAGTTAGCCCAAATAAAGTAAAGCTGGCTGATTACGACGATATAGTATTAATGCTTGCGCAGGGTAGTAAAAATACAGATGTTACGGCTGAGCTTGTTTGGGTAGAGGAAGGAACAGATAAAGACCTGGAAGGAATTGATTTGGAAGGTAAAATTGTGGTTACTTCTTCATATGTGAGCAGAGTACATAACAGGGCAGTTGAAAAAAGAGCATTGGGTGTTGTAGCATTCGGATCAAGCCGTGAGTTGGTAGCTCCATTGGCTATTCCTGCAAGTGGTATTCGAGGCAATAATGCAACATTTGGGTTTTATCTTCCACCCCGTGAAGGCCAAATATTACGTGACCGGTTAATCCGTGGGGAAAAAATAGAAGTGCATGCTGTGGTTGAATCTGAGGAATTGGATTATGATTTACAGGTTCCGACTTGTGTCATTCCGGGTTCCAATCCCGATGCCGGTGAAATTATTCTTTCAGCTCATATTTTTGAAGGATATGTAAAACAAGGTGCAAATGATAATATTTCAGGAAGTGCTGCCATACTGGAAGTTGCCCGAATGCTGAATACGATGTTTGAAGAGGGGAGGTTGCCTCGTCCCGAAAGGAGTATCAGGTTTGTGTGGGTTCCCGAATATTCAGGAACTGCACCCTGGGTTGCAGCTCATAAAGATATTATGAATAAAACCTTGTGTAATATTAATCTCGACATGGTTGGTCTGCACTTAAAAAGCAACAACTCTTTTCTTTGCATGATGCGGACAACTTTTGGAAATCCACATTATTTGAATGATGTAATGGAAAACCTTTACACTTTTGTAGGTGAAACCAATCGGGAGATTTTGCCAAATCGCAGCGGCCAGAAAATTGTTAACCGAATAGTTGCTCCAAGTGGTACTGATGATCCTTTTTATTATAAGATTGATGTTCATTATGGTGCATCCGATCATGAAGTGTTTAACCACTGGACAACAAAAGTGCCGGGAATAATGATGATAACCTGGCCCGATTTATATTACCATACTTCTGAAGATTTACCCAACAAATTGGATCCTACACAGCTAAAAAGGACTATTGTGATTGCTGCTTCTGCAGCTTATTCTATTGCATCTGCCGGCGAACAGGAAGCAATTACCATTGCTGGCGAGGTGTTTAGTAATTCACAAAAAAGAATGGGGCATCAGTTGGCAAGGGGAATGGATGAACTGGGAAGAACTGATGTTGAAAATTTTGCAATACTTTATAAAAAAGTTAAAAGATATATTGATGCAACATGGATAAATGAAAAAAATACAATTCTTTCGGTTTCAGAACTGGCACCGGAAAGTAGCGAATTGGAATCTTATCTTGACGGCTTGGTTTCAGCCCTTGAAATGAATTACAAGGCTAACCTGGAAGTAATGGAAAACCATATGAAAGCTGTTGCAATTAAACTTAAGGTCAAACCTGTTAAAATTGAACTTACCCAGGAAGAAAAGGATGCAAGCAAAATAATTCCAAAAACAACACCAAAAGTTGCAGAATCGGAATTTAGTGTTGAAAGGGGAACTAGAACTTTATCACAGGAAATAAGGGATAAATATCCTGTGAATAAAGTTGCCAGCACCAGTGAACTTACAAAACTCATCAATGGAGAAAACAGCGTTTTGGATATAAAGATCCTTCTTGATGCTCAAAATGAAAGGGAGTCGGAATTAGAAGGTATTATCAATTATTTGCATTTAATGAAAGAAATGGGTTTGGTTGAAATTTAATATTTCCATTTATTTGCCAGCGCAACCAACGATAACATTACCGGCACTTCAACCAGCACACCAACAACTGTAACCATTGCAGCCGGTGATTGTAAGCCAAATAATGCAATAGCAACTGCCACTGCCAATTCAAAAAAATTGCTGGCACCAATCATAGCTGCCGGTGAGCAAATGGCATGGGGCAGTTTTAATTTCCTTCCGCCAAACCAGGTAATAAAAAATATAAAGTAGGTCTGAATTACCAGTGGTATAGCAACCAGTAGAATTATAAGGGGTTTGTTAATAATAGTGTTCCCCTGGAATGCAAAAAGCAATACCAAAGTGATTAAAAGTGCAATAATTGAAACCGGTTTAAACTTTGGGAGAAATATATTTTTAAACCAATCTTCACCCTTTTTATTCACTAAGATTTTATGAGTTATATATCCCGCCATCAATGGTACAACTACAAATACAATTATACTGGCAACCAAAGTGTCGTACGGAATTGATATGTTTGTAATTCCTAATAATAATCCTACAATTGGAATAAATGCTACCAAAATAATCAGGTCGTTTATTGAAACCTGAACAAGGGTATAATTAGGGTCGCCATTTGTAAGGTAACTCCACACAAAAACCATAGCTGTGCAGGGTGCTGCACCAAGTAGTATTGCGCCTGCAATATATTCTCCAGCCTGTTCGGGTGAAATAAAAGCAGCATAAATTTTAGTAAAAAATATCCAGGCAAAAAAAGCCATGGTAAATGGTTTTATAAGCCAGTTTACTATGAGTGTGAGAATTAATCCTTTTGGGCTTTTCCTTACGTTTTTAAGACTCGAAAAGTCTACCTGTAACATCATTGGATAAATCATTAGCCAAATGAGGATAGCAACCGGAATATTTACTTTAAATATTTCGAGCTTACTTAAAAATTCAATACTGCTTCCTGCAAAATGCCCGATTGTTATACCTCCGGCTATACACAATGCTACCCATAATGTAAGGTATTTTTCAAAAACGCCAATATGCTTTTTTTTAGATGTCATTAGATTAAAGCTGTGGTTTTATTTTTTCGGTGTAGAGTTTAAAGAATGCCTCTTTGATTTCATTTCTGACACGGTAAAATTCACTCCAAACAAAATCATTGGAGCCAACCGCATGCGATGGATCATCAAACCCTATATGCAGGCGTTGTTTTACTTTTCCCAGGAAAGCAGGGCAATTTTCATTGGCGCCACCACAGACTGTAATTACATAATCCCATTCCTGATCTAAATATTTATCAACCGGATCTGATTTATGGTGGCTTATATCGATCCCGATTTCCTGCATCACTTTCACAGCCCTACTGCTTAACTTACCTGAAGCTTCGGTGCCTGCAGAACTTACATCAAGCTTTTTGTCGAACGACTGCAAAAAACCGTGTGCCATTTGGCTGCGGCAACTGTTGCCGGTGCATAAAATTAGAATCCTCATATTTTTTATAATTTTATTGAATATCTTTTAAACTCTTAAAGTTTTTAATACTACAATCTTTTCCTTAACTCTTAAATTTCTTTGTTTGTGTTGAACCCATTTGATCAATTCTGCTTTAACATTAGTTTGATGGGGTTCCGGGGAAAACAATGGTGGCACCTGCATAATTTCAACGATTTCGGAATCAAACCGGTGTAGGTTTTCCCCCTGAATGACATAATTTACCATCAGTTTCATGACTATCAGATTTTAATCACATTTAAGATTGCTGTCCATTTCAATTTGTGCAAAAAAGTCAACTGCCTGATTTGTGAATTCTTTTATTTTTTCAGGATTAAGGCAGTATTTTGTTTTCACACCCTCGATGTGACCAACGATTAAGCCAGCATCTTTCAGCTCCTTCAAATGCTGGTTTACAGTGGTCCTGCCCAGTGGAAGTTCATCCGAAATATCACCTGTGATGCAGGATTTTGTTTCAGCCAGGAACTGTAAAATCCTAAGGCGCGCCGGATGAGCCAACGCTTTAAAGAGGTTAGCTTTTTCTATTAACTCCGCTTCGAATAATTCGGTTTTTGACTGTACCATAATTCTATTCCTTTGACGCAAATATACGTTAAATATTTATTATGACGTATTAATACGTTTTTAAATAAATATTAAAGTTTAGTTGAAAAAAGACTGTTTTTATATGGTTCGTTCTTACATTCTTTTGGTTTCGATTTATTAAATTTGTTAAATGACATTAATTTCAACTCACCCAATTATTGATTAGTTGAATTTGTAGATAAAATGAATAAACCAAAAATTAACAAATCATGAAAAGTAGAGTTATCATTTTAATTATTGGTATTTTTTTTGGATGGGGCATCAGTTCCGGTTTAGCCCAGGTCATTGAAACCATTAATTTACCACCTGTTCAAAAAACCGGGGGAATGTCCCTGATGGAAGCGTTGCAGAACCGGAAGTCGCAACGTTCTTATAGTAGCATGGAACTATCGCAGCAACAAATTTCTAATTTGCTCTGGGCCGCCTATGGTATTAACAGGCCAAACGGTTTCAGAACTGTTCCTTCGGCAAGGACTTACAATGAATTTGACATTTATATCATCAAATCCGAAGGATGGTTTGTTTATGATCCGGAACTACATGCTATGCTAAAAATGGGAAATGAAGATTTGCGCGAGTATGCCGGCACACAGGATTTTGTAAAAACAGCTCCGTTGAACCTGGTTTTTGTAGCCGACTTTAACCGCATGACCAATGCTGATGATGAGTTTCGGAAATTTTATTCAGCTACTGATGTGGGATATATATCACAGAATGTATATCTGTATTGCGCATCAGAGGGGCTTGCAACCATCGTTAGAGGACAGATTGACAAAGCAAAAGCAAAAGAGGTTCTCAAATTGAGGCCCGACCAGCATGTAATTTTGGCACAAACCGTGGGGTATCCGGGTGAATAATAAGGGTTGTACTACAACAAAGGCTGGCAAACAAAAAGAAGATGCAGTAGCGCATTTCATGATATAATGCAAGAAAGACATTGCATACAAATGCGCGATCTTTTTGCATTACTAATATTATTTGACTACTTTTTGGAAAAAGCAAATTCTTTCTCCATCTCTTCTGTGGAATAATATCCTGTATTTCTAAAAAATACATTTCTTCCTTTATCAAGGAGCACTTGCGTAGGAATTGTCGCAATTCCGTAATATTTCATCAAAACCTGATTCTCTGGAAGCAAAATATTTATGAATTTAACATTAACACGACTTGGATATTTCGTGCTAATTTCTTCCAATACACTTTCCATACGTTTACAGGCAGAACAACCCTTTGCGCCAAATTCAAGAAATGTAATTTCGTAGCTTAATCCATTCTTTGAGTAATTGTATAACGAATCGATTAAAATCTCCCCCGAAATCAACAATTCGGGGGAAGCATGTTCTTTCATCATTCTGGACAGATAGTTGTTCATGCTACCTTTCATCGCAAAACCGATAATCAAAAAAGCAAACAGTACTGAAAAAACTATCCATGGAAGAATCTTTTTTACCATATTTTATGGTTTAATTTTTTCGAACAACCCCATCAATTTTGTTTGATATATTTCGGATATTTGCGCTTCATGTTCGCCAATAGGTTTTACAGGAATAAGGTCAATTACTTCGTTGCTGCTTAGTTTAGGATTGTAAAATAATTGGATTGCAGCATTTAAAGTTTCCTGAATGGCAGTTTGGCACTCTTTTTCATCAAGCCCCATTTGCACCCCAAGGTTTTGTATTTCTTCCCATTGAAACCAGAAGTAGGTTGGCAACATGGCTGAAATAATTGCATAAGCTTCGAGTTTTGATTCGGTTACTGCAAATGTTTTTCCCAACATAGTTAGCATTTCAAACAAAGATTGCTTTTTTGAAGATGAATATTCGGTAGAAAAATAAACAGGATTGTAGCCTTTGTTGATGTATGAGGTGGCATTGGGAATCATTCGAGCAATGTTTTTTGTTCCCAATTTGGACGCAATTTTTTCAATGCTGATTTTTGGGGCTAATGAAATTACCTGTGTCTTTTCAGAAATCCATTCTTTGATTTGTTCCAGGGTTTCCATAATTACAGGGGGGTGCAAGGCAATAAAAACAATGTTTTGCTTTGCTGCCATTATGCACGAATCAGTCATTTGAATTTTTGGGAACTGTTTTTTGAGTGCATTCAGTACTTCTGAATTGGTTTCGCAAACCACAACCGATGAAAAGTCGATTTGTTTGTTTGCCAATGCTTGCAGAAAAATTTTAGTAATCCTTCCGCCACCAATAAAACCG
>JABMQB010000275.1 GCA_013203525.1 Mariniphaga sp. | reverse complement strand
GATCTGTGATGCTGAATTATAATCCTGAAACTGTTAGTACTGACTACGATAGTTGTGACAGGCTCTATTTTGATGAATTGTCATTTGAACGTGTAATGGATGTGATTGACCTGGAAAATCCATATGGAACTATTGTTTCGATGGGTGGACAGATTCCAAACAACCTGGCAATGAAACTTAATCAGATGAATGTACCGATACTAGGCACATCGGCAATTAATATTGATAATGCAGAAGACCGTGAAAAGTTTTCATCGCTACTTGATAGTTTAAAAGTAGACCAACCCAGATGGGCAAGATTATCTACAATCAAAGAAATTAATAAATTTATCGATATTGTTGGATTCCCTGTATTAATCCGCCCATCATATGTATTATCAGGAGCGGCAATGAATGTAGTTTCCAACCCCGATCAGTTAGAACATTTCCTCATCGAAGCAGCCAATGTATCGAAGGAACACCCGGTTGTTGTAACCGAATTTATTGAAGAAGCAAAAGAAATTGAAATTGATGCTGTTGCGAGAAATGGAGAAGTGATTGCTTATGCAATTTCGGAACATGTTGAGTTTGCAGGAGTGCACTCTGGTGATGCAACCATTGTATTCCCCCCTCAAAAATTATACATTGAAACAATCAGGCGGATTAAAAGGATTTCCAGAAAAATTGCTGAAGGCCTTGAAATTTCAGGCCCGTTTAATATGCAATTTCTGGCAAAAGATAATGATATAAAAGTTATTGAATGTAACCTAAGGGCATCACGTAGTTTCCCTTTTGTTTCGAAGGTTATGAAAATTAACCTGATTGATATTGCCACAAAAGTAATGCTGGGCATACCGGTTGAAAAACCAGACAAATCGCTATTCGAACTGGATCATGTTGGAGTTAAAGCACCACAATTCTCATTTGCCAGATTATTAAATGCTGACCCGGTTTTAGGGGTTGACATGGCTTCAACCGGAGAAGTTGGTTGTATTGGAGAAACATATTATGAAGCTATTCTGAAAGCTATGTTATCGGTTGGGTACAATATCCCAAAGAAAAATATTTTAATATCATCAGGGCCATCACGCTCAAAAGTTGAATTACTTGCCAGTGCCAGAATGTTAATAGAACGAGGTTACAATTTATTTGCCACGGAAGGAACTCACCGTTTTTTTAAAGATAATGGAGTTGAAAACACCTTATTGCACTGGCCCGACGAGAACGACAAGCATCCAAATACAATTGAATATATACGAAACAAAAAAATTGACCTGGTAATTAATATTCCAAAAAATTATACTACCCGTGAGTTAAAAAACGGATATCAAATCAGAAGAAATTCTATTGACTTTAACATACCGTTAATTACCAATTCCCGGGTATCAAGTGCATTTATATATTCTTTCTGTAAAATTGAAGAAAATGATATTACCATAAAAAGCTGGGATGAATATTTAGCTTAATACAAAAAGAAAATCCCGCCAAAAGGCAGGGTCGATATTATTTATTTAAACCTAAAAAAATCTTTCTAATTCAACATCAGTTTAAATGACCATTCAATTGTTTTACCGGAATTTAATTGATTCTTTTTCTGAATCTCAACCGGAATTTTAATTTTTACCTTCCACACCTTGGTTTTAACCTGTTCCATTCTTCCTAATTTTCTGTATAAAATTGTTTTCCGCTTCATTACAAATATTGTTCCATAATTTATTGGTTCAATATACGATATTAGATGACTTTTATCGGGATAAGGTTGCGGATGTATAATTTATTTTATAAACATTATGTTGTTTAAAACTGAAATGAGTGCCATAATTAGCTACTTCTTGCTGAAACCTTATGATTATTAAAGTTTCCCTTTCACTTCATAACCTCTCTTTTCAATCTTTTCTGAAATCTCCGTTTCATTTGTTTTTAAATTATCATACTTGACAATTGCAAGCGAATCAGCAAAACTGGCTTCAACAAATTCAATACCTTCTAATTCGTTTACACCCTTAACCACCGATTGCTCACAATTCGTACAATGCATACCCTGCACCTGAAACTTTACCTCTACAATTTCAACTTCTACTGTTATATTTTCAGCTTTTTTTGTGCCTGCATTCTGACATGAAACTGCAAATAACACAAGAGCAATAATTAATATCTGTTTCATTTTACTAGTTTTTTATTAACGGTTCCAGTATCTGTTCATTCTCAACAACTACTTCACCCATAATGTTCTTTATTTTTTTGCCAAGAAATTTTGAAAATAATCCTGCATTTAACCGCGATATATATGTTTTACCATCCTTGGTTTCATAAACCGCAACCCTGCAAGGCATTATTGCCGAAACCAACTTTTCTTCATCGCTTTGCAAAACATTATTTGCGTGCTGTGGTTGGCACATCGAAAATACTTTTACAGGTAAAACATCGAACCCATTTTTTTTCATGGTTTCCTGTAGGTCATATTGGTGAGGCATACTCCAATTGTTTGCCGCTGTTTGTTCAACTATCTTTTCTGCTGTTTCTTCAAATCCCAGATTACTTTCGTTAACCAGGAACATTTTCCCGGGAAGAATAACAATTATTGCGATAATAGTTATAATAACTCCTGAAATTAAACCTGCTAAAAACATAATGATTTTGATTTTATATTAATAAAAATTCTTTCAAATATATAACAAATCGAAGTATTGAGATATAACAATATGTAATGAAAAAAGTTTTTATGAAATGAGAGTTATATTCTTATAATGACTAGTTATTTTTTGACTTAAGTAATTCGTTCACTTCACTTTTGTATAACCTCCCGATAGGTAGTTTTTTCTTACCCGCTTCAACAAAACCTGGTCCAATGGAATTTATTTTATTTATTGAAACTATAAAACTTCTGTGAATCCTTATGAAATTTTCTTTAGGTAGCATTTCTGCAATTACTCCAATCCGTTCTTTTGTAGTTATTTTACCGGTTTCGGTATAAACCAAAATATAATCACCTAAACTTTCAAACCAAAGAATTTCATTCAAGTTTATTTTATGATGTTTTTTATCGGCCTTAAGAAAAATATAATTTGGATTATTATCGCCAATTTCAGTTTGTTTCACATCAGCAATTACAATTTCTTTATTTTCCAATATCTTATTAATTGCTTTTGCAAAACGCTCAAACGAAATTGGTTTGACCAAATAATCTACTACATTCAATTCAAAAGCATCAACTGCATAATCGCGGTAGGCAGTTGTAAAAATAACTTTTGGAGGATGATTTAACGACCGAATAAAATCGATACCGGTTATTTGTGGCATTTGAATATCACAAAACATAATATCAATTTTTTGTTTCGAAAGAACAGTCATTGCCTCCAATGCATTTGAACATTCTTTTTCAACGCTGAATTCGCTAAAATGAACAAGATGATTTTTTATAATCCTCCTTGCAATGGGTTCATCATCAACAATAATACATTTATACATTTTAATCCTCCAATTCAATAATTAAAGTTACAGAATAGATTTCTTTTCCATTAACAATTTTCAGATTGAATTTTCCGGGATATAAAAGTTCAAGCCTTTTTTTAACATTTTCAAGCCCTATTCCTTTTTTATCTTCAACTATTTTTACGAATGGTTTCGAGTTTGAAACTTTAAATTCAAGCACATTATTATTCAATTGAAATGAGATAAAAACATCACCTGCTTCAGGATGGTTGCTAACACCATGTTTAAAAGCATTTTCAATAAAAGGCAATAAAACAAGGGGTGCAATCTTCAATCCATTAATTTTTTCAGGAGAATTGAATTCAAGCTTTAATTTTTCAGAATACCTGATTTTTTCAATCTCCACATAATTTTTAAGGTTCTGAATTTCTTCATCAAGCGGAACCTGTTTTTCTTCACACCGATATAAAATATAATCAAGAATTTCTGACAATCGAAGAACCAACGAAGGCGCATCATCCGATTTTTCCAGTGTTAATCCATATAAATTATTCAAAGTGTTAAATAAAAAATGCGGATGAATTTGTGCCTTCAACAATTTTAATTCAGCCTCTTTTAATTTAAGTTCTGTGGTTAAACCTGCCTTTTCCAGTTGGCTTTTCTCCTGTTGCATAAAAAAAGCACGTTTAACCTGCTTTATCGCAATGGCTAAAAAAATAATAAAATTTAATGTTATAACCTGTAATTCAGGGCTAAGTACTGTAGGGTCAATATAATCATATTTATTAACTCCCAGTATTAATACAAACAAAACAATAAGGAATGAACACCAAACAGAAAAAAGGAAAGTATAAAAACTGAAAAGGAAAAACCGTCCATATCTTTTTTCCCACAAATATTTAGGTACCAAAACATAATTAAAGAAATATGTTACTATGATTGCCAAAGGCATTAAACTTACCGATATAATTAATGTAATATTCCTGTTTGAATCATTCCAGCTAAACAATAAATAGTTAAATATTAACACAACTCCCCAGAAAATAACATGGAGTGTTATCCGGCTAATTTTCGAGTATTGAATATGTTCCCAAAGCTTAAGAATTCTATCGGCCATTTCATTCTTTTTGAATATTGAAAGATACGTATGATTTAGTTTTGGTTGAAATAAAATCGACTAATTACATTCATGAATAAATAAATGCACTCTTTATTCACAGATACGTCAAAATATCCAAATCATGTCACACATGGTTCAATTTATGCTTTCTGTCGATTAAAAAATGCCAGGAATAAAATGTGGCTTAGATTGCATTCATGTTTATGTGAGGTAGTTTTAAAAAACTTTGTAACATGAAAAATATCTTAAAAATCACACTACTTGTTATTATTTCATATAGTTGTAATAATATAAATTCAAAATCTGAAATTGAAGGTTTGTGGATTAGCACAGAAGAAACATCTCCGAAATTTTCGTCGGGCATACAAAAAGCTGTTATTCAATTTAATCATAATCAAAATGGAGAATTGGAAGCC
Organism: Mariniphaga sp.; assembly: GCA_013203525.1. GTDB lineage: Bacteria > Bacteroidota > Bacteroidia > Bacteroidales > Prolixibacteraceae > JABMQB01. The sequence continues at coordinate 1,439 of JABMQB010000275.1, read as the reverse complement.
CGAGGTATCTTTTTATGGAATGGCGAATACGGATATGAATGGAGACTGGAGAAAGTTCAATATGATGAAACTACTCATACCCTTACCATAAACGATGCCGATGGAGATACTTACATTGGTGTATTTGATTATAAAAATAAAAGGATTTATGGGGCAGTACATTTAAAAGATGCTGAACCAGGCAATCAGAATGATTCTTTAAATCTGATACCCGCTGATAAAAATCTTGAAACCAAATTATTATATCCCCGGGTTTCAGACAAAAACGGCAAGCTTGATTATTCATATTCTGCACCTGAACAATTAGAAGACGGGTTACAAACCGAGTCTATCAATGATAATAATAACATTAACTCTGATTCATTAATTAGCTTAATAAACAAAATAATCGGGCAGGAATACGGGCGAATTGAATCACTATTAATACTAAAAGATTATAAGCTAATGGTTGAAGAATATTTTTATGGGTATGACCGCACTCAATTACATAAAATTCACTCGTGCACCAAGAGCATAACTTCTTTACTGTTGGGAATTAGTTTAAATAATCATAATAATGTAAATGTTGAACAATCCATATTCAATTTTTTTCCTGAATATAATTCCCTGAAAAACGAAGAAAATGAGATTATTACATTAAAAAACACTTTAACAATGACTGCCGGATTCCAGTGGGATGAATATCCTAAAGAAATGTATGAAACCAATGATTGGTTTCAATATATTCTTACCCGTCCAATGGAATCTAATCCTGGTAAAAAGTTCACTTATAACAGTGGTTGCTCTATTCTGCTCGGGGGTGTTATTAATTTCCTTGAGCATAAGTATGCACAATTTTATGCCGAAGAAGTTCTATTTGGCCCCTTAGGGATTTCTGAATATACATGGGAAACTCATAAAAACGGGGCACCGCAATGTGGCGGAGGGCTTCAACTACTTCCACGCAATATGGCTAAAATTGGGCTGCTGGTTCTTAACAATGGGAAATGGCAGGATAAACAAATTATACCAGAAGAATGGATTTATGAATCGACAATACCACATACATCAGAAAGTGATTATTTCGATTATGGTTACCAATGGTGGCTTCGATCGAAAAATACAAAACAATGGTGGAATGAAACAGAAACAACCGACGAGTTTGATATGATAGTTGCATTGGGTTGGGGCGGACAGCGTATTATTATTGTGAAAGAATTAAACCTGGTTGTAGTAACAACTGGCTCAAACTACGAGAATAACATGGAACCTAGTACATTTCCTATGGTAATCGAGAAAATCATTCCGGCAATAATAAACAATAAATAATATTACAAATTATTTTAGGGTCAAAACTAGTTAAGTGTTCTAAAATTAATAATTTTCAATAACAATTTATACAAATCTTCTTTTCTATGATTATACCTAAACTCACATTCTTTTAAATGTAAATAAAAAGT
>JABMQB010000274.1 GCA_013203525.1 Mariniphaga sp. | reverse complement strand
GGCGGTACCGGCTCTTTTGGTAAGGCTGTGTTAAATCGCTATTTAAATACGGATTTATTTTCGGAGATAAGAATTTTCAGTCGAGATGAGAAAAAGCAGGACGATTTACGAAGAAAACTAAACAATCCTAAAGTAAAATTTATTATTGGTGATGTGCGAGACTATTATTCTGTTGAAAATGCAGTAAACGGAGCTGATTATATTTTTCATGCTGCTGCCCTTAAGCAGGTACCAAGCTGTGAATTCTTCCCAATGGAGGCAGTAAAAACCAATATTTTAGGTACGGACAATGTCTTGCGGGCTGCAGAAAAATATAATACAAAAAGAGTTGTAGTTTTAAGCACCGACAAGGCTGCCTACCCAATTAATGCCATGGGTATGTCAAAAGCATTAATGGAAAAGGTCATGATTGCCAGGGCACGTGAAAATAATGGTAATGATCAAGTTTTTTGTGGTACACGCTATGGCAATGTCATGGCTTCCCGTGGTTCCGTTATTCCACTATTTATCCAGCAAATAAAAGCAGGACTGCCATTAACAATTACAGAACCAAATATGACCAGGTTTATGATGACACTAGATGACGCAGTAAATTTGGTTTTATATGCATTTAAAAATGGTAAACCTGGTGATATTTTTGTTCAGAAGGCGCCGGCCGCCACAAGATGGAAGCACTGCAATCGAAGTTAGGTGCCAGACACTTGACAAATCTTTGGAAGAAATTGGTGTGCACAACTGTGATCTCATCAAGATGGATATTGAAGGGGCCGAATTATTTGCTATCCAGGGCATGGACAAAACATTAGCGAATAACCCAATGATTAGTTTTCTTATTGAAGTGCATCATAAACAAATCCGTACTCTTGGGGGAACCACGGAGGACATATTGGGTTTCTTTCTGAAAAACGGCTTTCAGCTTTACGAGTTGACTATGTGGCATGGGATAGTTGCTCTTAACTCGACCAGTAATCGAATAAAAGGACACCTGCTCTGTCTACGAGAGCCAGATCGTACCAGTTAAAATGTTTTAGGATATAAATTGATAGATTATTATTAGTTTCAATAACTTTCACAAGAATGACACGGAAATTTTTAACAATTACTTATCAATGGAGAAAAAAGTGAGAAAAAAAGCATTAATTACATGTGTCGTAAGACAGGATGGATCTCATTTAGCAGAGTTATTATTTATAAAAGGGTATGAAGTTCAAGGTATAAATAGAAGAAGTGGTTCAATAAATACTGGAAGAATTGATCGCTTAATAAATGATAAACTATTAGAAGAGCGATTTAATTATTATTATGGTGATCTAACAGATATTCGAACAAATGACTAGCACAAAGCTTCAGACTGCAATTGTCTTAATAATCTTTAAAAGACCTGAACATACAGATAGAGTTTTATCTAAAATTTTGCAAGTCAATCCATCTAAGCTATACATTGTAGCAGATGGGCCTCGCAGTAAATTTTCTATCGAGGCAAAAAAATGTGCAGAAACAATTTCCCTAGTTCTTCAAAAGCTAAAAAAATCAAATTTTGAGATTGAATGGATTGTAAGCGAAAAGAACCTAGGCTTAGAAAAAAGAATTACATCCGGGCTTAACTATATATTTAAAAAAGAAAAACAAGTAATTATTTTAGAAGATGATTGCGTCCCAGACATCTCTTTTTTTGCTTTTTGTGAAAAATTACTGTTAAAGTATAGAGAAAATAACAAAATTTCTCATATATCCGGAACAAAATTCACCCCAAGAAATGATTTTATAGAAAGTTATTATTTTTCTAAATATCCCATAGAATGGGGTTGGGCAACCTGGGCTGACAGGTGGGCTTTTTACGATTCAAATATGGCAGAATGGCCATCAATCAAATGGTCTTCTTATTTCCGTTCCCTCTTTAGCACAAAGCGTACATATAATTATTGGAAATGGATATTTTCAAGATGCTATTCTGGGGAGCAAAATTCTTGGGCTTACAAGTGGTTATACATTAATTTAATAAGAAAAAATTATTCCATTTCACCATCAATTAATCTGGTTACTAATATTGGTTTAGGGAATGACTCTACAAACACCCTACTAAAATATTCTTATGCTCAGCCAAAAATAAATATCATGGAATTTCCATTAGTACATCCGAAAAGGATTAAGTTTAATTACAAGGATGACCGCGAGTTGGAAAGAAAGATGTTTTCAAAACCTGAACTATGGTTAGAAGTGATGACGAAAAGAATTAAACCAGTATATAGACATACTATCACTAAACTTAGTGATTTAATAAATAGGTATAAAGGTATCAGGAATGTGTAAAAAAGCACTTATTACAGGCGTAACGGGACAGGATGGATCTTATTTGGCTGAATTATTATTGGAGAAAGGGTATCAGGTTCACGGAATTATACGTAGAAGTAGCTCCTTTAATACTGGACGAATTGACCATATAATCAATGATAAAGCATTCCAGGATAAATTTCATTTTCATCACGGAGATTTAACTGATGCAAGCAATTTAAACAGACTTCTTGAAAAAATTGAACCT
>JABMQB010000273.1 GCA_013203525.1 Mariniphaga sp. | reverse complement strand
TGTTCCCACGAGCGGATTGAAGGTGCCAGCCAAAGGTAATCGAGATGTTGCCCATAGGGGCGGTAAGGCATATAGTTTCTTATATATCTGAATTTTTGATCGCGGACAGCCCTACTCATATCGTAACGTTCATCCATGCGCCCACGAAACATATAAGCATACTCAGGATCTTTTGTTTTTTGTTTTCCAAGAAAGGCATTCCCCTGCATAAATTCTGGGATGGGTTTCCCGGCAATGCTCATCAGGGTTGGAGCCAGGTCAACAAAACTAATCAGCCTGTCAACTTTTGACCCTTTTTCTTTTGCAGGAAAGAGGTATTTATATTTTTCAGGAATCCGAACTATAAAAGGAACTTTGGTTCCTGATTCATAAACATATCTTTTACTTCGTGCTAACACACCACCGTGGTCGCCATAATAAAAAACGATTGTATTTTCCGCTAATTCTTCATTTTCCAGTTCCTGTAAAATTTTTCCAACTGAAGAATCCATATCTTCTACTTTATCGTAATACTGTGCCCAATCGTGCTTCATTTCAGGCGTTGCGGGGTGGTATGGTGGCAATGGAACTAATTCAGGATCATGGCGTAGATGTTCATTTGGAATTGATTTATGTATAGAACTTTCATGAGAAATCGTAGAATTAAAGACAGCAAAAAACGGTTGCCCCTCTTTTCGATTTTTGTAATGGGCATTTCTGCTTGATTCATTCCATATTTCTGCTGGATCAATAGAATTTGTGTTGTAATCGGTTTTCGAATTGTTAGTACAATAATATCCCAGTTCTCGTAATAATACTGGGTACGGTATTATTTTTTCCGACATGTTATAATAGCTGCGCATCGGTTCATGCCCTCCTGAATTTGCATAAACGCCTGTTATGATCGTGTTCCGTGTTGGAGCACAAACGGGTGCATTAGCATAAGCATGAGTATAAAGAAATCCCTCCGATGCTAATTTATCAAGATTGGGCGTGGTTGCAAAATCATCACCATAGCAACCCAAAAAAGGGCTGTTATCTTCGCTGGTAATCCATAGAATATTGGGCAATTCTTCCGGAATTTTATCTGTACAACTTTGAAATGAAAAACTGGAAATAATTATAAATCCCAATAGAAATAGATTTAACAGATTAGTTTGTTTCATAGAAATATTTTATCATTTAGTTAAAAACTAAGGATGCATTTGAACAGGGTAAAACTTAATTCGATGCATATGTACTATTGTTTCAGGCAACTATTTCAATTCGGTTGCCATCCGGATCAAGAATAACACTTTCATAATACCCATCGCCTGTTGTCCTTGGTTCACCAAGGATTTTAAATCCATCGGCGCGTAATTCTTCTGTAAGATTGTTTACTTTGTCTTTACTTCTAACTTTAATTGCAAAATGAATAATCCCTGTAAATTCTTTTTTAGGATCGTTTTTTGATTTTGGGATGTTGGGCCTTTCCATCAGTTCAATTCTGCAATCGCTATCAAAAATTAAAAAGTAAGATCGAAATTCTTTCGAATGATTGTAATAACCTCCACTTGAAGAAGCATCGAAATAATGCATATAGAAATTACGAAGCCCTTCAAGGTTATAAGTCCAAATAGCAATGTGATCTATTTTCATGACTTGGCAATTTTAGTGATTAAATGTGTTAAAATTACAAAAGGAATTTTACAATTTTGCATCCCATTCATTAAAAAATTGTTTCAGGAACTGCTCCATGTAAGTATGCCTGTTTTTTGCAAGTTTTTTTCCGGTAATTGTATTTATTCTGTCCTTAAGCAATAATAGTTTTTCATAAAAATGATTAATGGTCGAACCCGTATTTTTTTTATATTCTTCTAATGATTTATAAATAGCAGGTCTTTCTGATGGATCATAAAGTAACCTTTTTTTGCTTCCTCCATAAGCAAATGCTCGTGCTATACCAATTGCTCCAATGGCATCAAGCCTGTCTGCATCCTGCACAATATCACACTCAAGTGAGCTTGTATAATCTTCAACACCATTCCCTTTAAATGAAACTTCATCGATAATTGAAAGGATGTGATGAATGGTTTTATCGGGAAGTTGCAATTTATTTAACCAGTTTAATGCGTTTTTTGATTCCTTATTTTCTTTTATCAGTTTATAATCATCAACATCGTGTAACAAAGCTGCCATTTCAATAATAAACAAATCACCTCCTTCTTTTTCTGCAATTGCCAAAGCAAGTTTTCTGACTCTGTAAATATGCCACCAATCATGTCCATTGCCTTCACCTTCCAAAAATGTTTTTACAAACGATTCTGTTTTTTGTAGAATTTCAGTATTTTTCAAATCAAATTATGTATTAAGTTTTTAAAGATAGTTTGAAAAAAATTAGTCAACAAAAGCTATAAAAAATATTATTATTTATAAGCTTTATAAATACTCAATATTCACTTCAATTTTTTGATTCCTGACGAAGCGATTATTTTTTTATTATTTTTACCGCCTTGGGATTTTTGCATTTACATTCCTGTAATCCATAGTAATAAGCAATATAAAATAAAAAACATGAAGCAAAATTCAAAACTTACGTTAAAAGCGCTAATTGACGAATCGGTAAAAAAATATGCAAACTATACTTCGCTTGTTTATGCAGGTGAAAAAAACTATACGTATCAGGATCTTGGAAAAGATATCAATCTAATTGTTGACAATCTATTAGAATTGGGGGTAAAGAAAGGGGATAAAGTGGCAATTTTAGCAACCAACTCGCCAAACTGGGGTGTTGCTTTTTTTGCAGTGCTTTCGGTTGGAGCAGTAGCAGTGCCAATTTTACCGGATTTCCATCCAAATGAAATTAAAACAATTTTGGAACATTCTGAAGTCAAAATTATGTTTGTTTCAGAAGGATTATTTGGGAAACTAAATGCAGAATCAAAACAATTGCTCGATCACATGATTTTGGTAGAGAATTTTTCATATATACCTTCCGGAACATCAATTAAGGATTTTGATAAATTGGAACCGATAAAACCTGTACAACAGAAAATTATAAATACCGTAGAGGTTGAAGAAGATGATTTAGCTTCAATAATTTACACATCAGGAACCACAGGAAACTCTAAGGGAGTGATGCTAACACATAAAAATCTTGCATGGAACGCCCAGCAGTGTTACGAAATACAAAATATTGATGTTAACGACAGGTTTATTTCTTTGCTTCCTTTGTCGCATACACTTGAAAATACAGTTGGATTTTTATTGCCAATAAAATATGGAGCTTCTGTACATTATTTGAAAAAGCCGCCTACAGCTCCGGTATTGCTACCTGCTCTTCAAGTTGTTAAGCCAACAATTATTCTTTCAGTTCCACTTATTATTGAAAAAATATTCAGAGCTAAGATTTTTCCTGCGTTTCAAAAAAGTGCAATTACTCGATTTTTATATAGTATTCCACCTGTTCGTAAATTGCTTCATAAGGTTGCTGCTAAAAAATTAATGGGAACTTTTGGAGGAGCTGTTCGGTTTTTTGGAGTTGGAGGTGCAAAACTTGATGAAACTGTTGAGCGGTTTCTATTTGAAGGAAAATTTCCTTATGCCATTGGATATGGATTAACAGAAACCGCTCCCTTATTAGCAGGAGCAGTTGTTGGTAATACACGAATTGGCTCAACAGGACCAGCAATTCCAGGCGTAGAACTCAGGCTTGGCGATGCCGATCCATTAACAGGGGAAAGAGAAGTCCAGGCAAAAGGGCTTAATGTTATGCAGGGCTATTTTAAATTACCTGAAGTAACAAAAGTAGTTTTTACTAATGACGGATGGTTCAAAACCGGCGATAGCGGAAGGTTCGATAAAGATGGATTCCTCTATATAAGAGGTCGTATTAAAACAATGATTGTGGGAGCAAGTGGTGAAAATATTTTCCCTGAAGAAATTGAATCTGTAATAAATAAAATGAGGTTTGTCCTTGAATCGTTGGTAATTCAGAAAAAGGGCAAATTAGTTGCTATGATACATCTGAATGTGGAAGAAATCGAAAATCATTTTAAATC
>JABMQB010000272.1 GCA_013203525.1 Mariniphaga sp. | reverse complement strand
TTTTTCTGTTTTTTTATTTACATATCTTTGACAAATTCAATTTGGTTCAATGGAAAGGCAGGCATTTTTTTGGGGGCATTCAAAACGTTATAATGATTTTCCGACTTATTTCAGGTCGAAATTTCAGGAGAGGGTGCAAAAAGTTTCTGTTGATGCTGGATTTACTTGTCCTAATCGCGATGGTACCAAAGGAAAAGGTGGTTGCTCGTATTGTAATAATAAAACCTTTAAGCCAAGCTATTGTAATCTCGAAACAAGTGTAACCAACCAAATTAACCAGGGTGTTGAGTTTTTTGCCCGGAAATATAAATCGATGCGCTTTCTGGCTTATTTTCAGGCGTATAGCAGTACGTATGCGTCTTTGGAAAATTTGAAAGAATTATATGAAGAAGCACTGGCTCATCCAAAAATTGTTGGATTGGTAATTGCCACCCGGCCCGATTGTCTCGATCATGCGGTTCTTGATTATTTTGAAGAACTTTCTAAAAAGTTTTATGTAATGGTAGAGCTTGGAATTGAATCGCATCTCGACTCAACACTTGAAAGAATTAACCGGGGCCATACTTTTCAGGATTCAATAATAGCTTTGGAAGAAACAAGAAAGCATGGAATAAATAACTGTGCACATCTGATTTTGGGATTACCCGGGGAATCTAAAGAAGATATTCTTGAGCAATCCCGTACAATTTCAAAATTACCAATTGACAACCTTAAACTTCATCAATTGCAAATTCATAAAGGAACTGTTCTTGAAAAACAATACTACCAATCGCCAAATGAATTCAATTTATTTAAAGTTGAAGAATATATTGATTTGGTGGTTGATTATTTGGAATTGTTAAATCCGGCAATAGTAGTAGAACGGTTTATCAGCCAGGCACCACCTGAATTACTGGTTGCCCCGCGCTGGGGATTAAAAAATTTTGAATTTGTAGCAAAGGTTGAAAAGCGTTTAAATGAAAGAAAAACCTGGCAGGGACGGTGGTTTGAAAAGGATTAGGGATAAAGTATTAAATTGATAATATAATTCTTTCGTATTTCGTATTTTGAATATCGTATTCTGTACTTCGTATTTCGTATTTCGTTTTAGTGTTTTTGAGATTTATCTTCAACTTCAACAAACCTGAGTTTTTTACCTTTCATAACTATTTGGTTCGTTGTAAATCTTAAATGTTTAGTTATTGTTTTATTATGGATTTTAAAATCCCGGATTAAGTCAAGGTCCGCAACATTAGCACCTGACAAAAGTTCGCGCATCCGGCAACGTGTACAAAATTTATTTTCGATGTCGACTACATTTCCCCGGTAAGTACAACCTAAAACTTCGCAGAACTCTTTACCAAGTATTTTATGCTTTTCTCTTTTTGTGAGTTTTAAAAATGATTTATTAAAGTATTCAATTTTAAAATCGGGGTTGGCAACAAATATTGCATTAGGGTGATGTTCAATTAGTTGATTTAGTAAATCATTTGCTTCTTCTATCCTGACAAATTCAAGGTTCATATGCCTGTAAATTCTAATTTTTGACCGGGATAATGTAGCAAAAGTTTATAACAAATAATTGCTTGAATTTTATGTTGTATAAGATCAAATCAGGCAAATACTCTTTTTAATAAATCGGTGACTCTGGCAAGCGGATCTTTTCTGATTTGTTTTTCTTCCTCTGCTATTTTAAGGAATAACCCATCAAGAGCTTTTGCAGTAAGATATTCTTCCAATTTGATTTCTACTGGTTTAAAACCTGCAACCTGTCCAATAATTGATCGGGCAACTTTATTCCATTCGCCGGTTAATTTATTCCAGCTGTCGTTGGTCGAAATACCTGCAACCAGTTTTTTATCAAGCGATTCTCTTATTTTAGGACTATATAGGTTCATTAACTGGGCATAGGTGGAGTTGTGGAGGTACTGAGTTGCTGCGTTATCAGAACCTTTTAAAATACCTACAGCATCGGCAATGGTCATGCTTTTAATGCTGTTAATAAATATTGGTTTTGCTTCCGATGCTGCATTTTCTGCAGCCCTGTTTATCCTAAGGATAACATCATTCAATAATTTTTCACCACCCGGGATCTTACTTAGGTTTTTTACTATTGGATCAGCTTCGGGTGGCAACAGTATTTTCACAAGGTCATCGCCATAATAACCATTTACAATTCCAAGTTTACTTGCCGATGAATCTGTTCCTACAATCAGGGCTTCTTTTAATCCAGCAATTATTTCAGTTTGAGTTAAGGGGCGGCTGGTATCCAGAGTTTGTGCGACTTTCATTAACTCGGCACACGATGTAAAAATAAGTAAAGATATAACCAAAAACAGATTGGATTTTTTCATGATTTATTGATTTTTAATAAAGATAACGCTTTTATACTAATAATGTTTTTGAATAAAATGTAGGGAATTTGAACCATATAAAATTATGGAAATTGAAAAAACGCTACATCCATTAACTAAATAACTC
>JABMQB010000271.1 GCA_013203525.1 Mariniphaga sp. | reverse complement strand
TAACCATTGCAGCAAATGCAACTCCGTAAATGATAAAGGTTGTTGAAAGCCCAATATTTTCAATGAGGTGCCCCCAGGAACCTGCAAGTTTTACCCATAGAGTGGCACCAAAACCAAATCCGGCAACTGCCAATCCTGTAATCATACCTTTTTTATCGGGGAACCAACGCATACCAACAGCAATAGGAACTACATAAGCAAATCCGATTCCCATACCACCAACTACTCCAATTAAAATAAGGAGAGCTGTAAAATTTGTCCCACCTATAAGTCCGGCAAGCAGATATCCAATACCTAATATTATTCCACCAATCCATGCAAGAGTACGAGGTCCCCAGGTATTAAGTTTTTTTCCTGCAAAAACCATAAACAATGCAAACGAAGCCAGTCCGATTGCAAATACCCATTGGGTATCTTCACTCGACCAACCAGCACCTTTTAAGGAAGGTGTGAATACCGACCATGCATATATTGCACCCAATGCGAGTTGAATGAGGATTGCACCAAGAACAACAAATCCCCGGTTAAATACTTTTTGATTTTCCATAAATTTGGTTTTATTTTTTTGAAAAGAAATACAAAAACAAAAGACATCCCAAATATGAGATGCCTTTATATAATTAGATTTTATCGTTTAACTTCGACTTTTGCACCATCAATAATTTCTTCTACAACACCCGGATCGAGTAGGGTTGAAGTATCACCTAAATTACTGGCATCACCTTCACCAATTTTACGGAGGATACGACGCATAATTTTTCCTGACCTTGTTTTTGGTAACCCACTTACAATTTGAATCATATCAGGTTTAGCAATTGGCCCGATAAATTTTGTAACGGTTGCTCTGATTTCAGCTTCAATAGTTAACATTTCAGCATCAGAAAGTTCACTACAAATAACATAGGCATAAATTCCAGAACCTTTTATTGCATGTGGATATCCAACAACTGCTGATTCATTTACTTTTGGATGTTGGTTAATTGCGTCCTCGACCTCTGCCGTTCCAATTCTGTGTCCCGATACATTGATTACATCATCAATACGGCCGATAATTCGATAATAACCTTCTTCATCGCGTTTAGCACCATCGCCGGTTAAATATAATCCCTTAAATGCAGAGAAATATGTTTGGAAACAACGTTTGTGGTCTCCATATAGTGAGCGAAGCATTCCCGGCCAGGGGTGTTTAATACATAAAATACCTTCAACACTATTGCCTTTTAATTCGTTTCCTTCGGGATCAACCAGGATTGGCTGTACACCAGGTAATGGTAATGTTGCCATTGAAGGTTTTGTTGGAGTTATTCCTGCCAAAGGAGTAATCATTATGCCCCCTGTTTCAGTTTGCCACCATGTGTCAACAATCGGGCAGCGACCTTTTCCGACAAGGTCATGATACCATCTCCATGCTTCTTCATTGATAGGTTCACCAACTGTTCCTAGTACTTTTAAGGAACTCAGGTCGTGTTTTGTAACCCACTCGTCACCTTGCGCTAACAATGCACGAATTGCAGTTGGAGCTGTATAAAACTGTGTTACTTTATATTTATCAACTACTTCCCAAAACCTACCTGCATCAGGCCATGTTGGTACACCTTCAAACATAATTGATGTACCACCGGTTAATAACGGTCCATAAACAATGTATGAGTGGCCGGTAACCCAACCGATATCGGCTGTACACCACCATATATCACCATCGCTGTATTGGAAAACATTTTTAAATGTATATTCGGCAAAAACCATGTAACCGGCAGTTGTATGCAATACCCCTTTGGGTTTTCCTGTTGAACCGGAGGTATAAAGAATAAACAGAGTATCTTCTGAATCCATTACTTCAGCAACGTTTTCAGTACTTACACCATCAATTAAATCATGCCACCAAATATCACGTCCCTCAACAAAGTTGATATTTTCCCCGGTACGTTTTAAAACAACTGTATTTTTCACACATGGGCTTAATGATACTGCTTCATCAACAATGGCTTTTAAAGGAATTGTTTTTGTTCCACGATAACCACCGTCAGAAGTGATAATTAATTCTGATTCTGCATCGTTAACCCTGTCGGCAAGTGCTGTTGCTGAGAATCCGGCAAAAATAATAGAGTGGATTGCGCCAATCCTTGCACAAGCAAGCATGGCAATGGCTAATTCAGGAACCATTGGTAAGTAAATTGCTACTCGGTCTCCTTTTTTAACACCAATTTTTTTAAGGCCATTAGCGAATTGTTTTACTTTATCGAACAATTCACCGTAGGTAAGCCTAACCTCTTTTTCTTTTGGGTCGTTTGGTTCCCAGATGATTGCCACCTGATCCTTCCGCATAAACATATTCCGCTCAAAAATATTTTCGGTAATATTTAACTTGCCATTAACGAACCAATTTACATCAGGAGCATCTTCTCCATCAAATCTCCAATCGAGGACATTATCCCATTTTTTTCTCCAAAAATGGCTTTCTGCTATATTCCCCCAGAAACCTTCAGGATCAGCAACACTCTCTTTGTATTTCTGTAAATACTCCGCGAAGCTTGTAATTTTGTTAACCATAGTAATTATTTAATGTGTTAGTAATAAAGTATTTTAAGTTAGATGTCTTTTAAAAGGTTATTATCATATAGTGATTCTTATTGCTTTCTGAAAATGCTGATCATAAAATATATTTCAAAGGTTAAAAACGTGAAACTATATGTTTTTGGAATATAGTTCTTGGCTTTAAAAGATACAAAAAACGATACATTCTCTGAAAAAAAATAATGCCTAAAATTATAATAAAAATCGTCTCAAAAAAAATGTTATAAAACTCATTTATATGAGTGGAAACAACGTGTTTGACATAGGTTTACATTCAGATTGAATAAGTAATTAACGCTATTGCGTTGCAATTTAGAGCTTTATTAATAATAGGCTTTATGATATATCAGGATTCTATAATTTTTTAATTAATGCAAGGTCTGGATAGCATTTTTTTCTCCATTGGAATTTATATTCACAAAGGTAATTATTGTTGAAAATATTGTATCCATTTTTTCATCGCAGGCTTTTTGGCATAATACATTTACATTATATTTTACTGATGTATGTCCGGTTTCTTTTAACCTTATATCAAATTTTAAAATGCTGCCTTCTTTAACACTTTTTTTAAACACCACATTGTCCATAGCGATAGTAACAAAACTGCACCCGGGAAACTCAAGGCTTGCAGCAATCCATGCATATTCATCTACCCATTTTAACAGGTTTCCTCCAAAAAGGTATCCATTTTGGTTAAGGTCGCCTGGAAGAACTAGTTTGTGATTTTCCATTTTGTTTTACCTTAAACTATATATTTTAAATATTAAATATAGGTATTTAAAAGAAAAGAAATTAATATGGAATAATGGATGTAAAATATATTATAATCGGCATACAGTTTCATAGGGCGTAAATCCTTTTGGAGACTTATTTCTTAATGCTTCTCGTGGTTTATAGAATTCCGGGCTGTCGAATATCTTTTTAAGAAGTGAATCTCTTGTTTTTGGTTCGGCTAAATGAGCAATTCCAACTACATGTTCAACAAGGTTTAAACCTCTTGGATTAAAAGCTCCGTTTTCAGTAACTATAACAACCGGATCAGCGGCAATTGCGGTAGTTGTAATCCCTTCAGGACACATGTCTATTATTTTGGAAATTCCCTTTGAAGTTGTAGATTCCATTGCTATAATACCAAAACCACCAGGTGATAAATAAGATCCTCTAAGAAAATCAGCCTGTCCGCCAATACCACTATATATTTCACGGCTTTTTAGAGAGTCGGCCCATATATTTCCATGGAGGTCAACTCCAATTGCACTGTTAATAGCAATCATTTTATGTTGTTGTGCAATTTTCAGGACATTGTTTGTTAAATCGCATGGCCTGCTCTGAACAGAACTGTTATAATCAAGCCAGTCATAACCTGCCTTATCTGAAGCCAGAAAAATGGAGGAGATGGAAAAATCAACATCCGAAAATTTATTGGTTACAACTTTTTTCTTGACTAGTTTACGCATAGCATCTGCAAATAATTCAGAATAAATGCCAATATTTTTGACTCCTTTATCAATAATGGCATCTGTAACAGCTTCAGGGACTTTCCCGATCCCATACTGGAGCGTACAACCGTCTGTAATAAACAATTCTGTAATAAGGCAACCAATTTTTTTTGCAGTTTCATCGGGTTGGTGAACTGGGCTAACCGGAAGAGGATAATCTGTTTCAATCAAAAAGTCAATTTCCGATTCATCAATTGTTGGCCCTAAAATAAATGGCATTTGTTTATTTTTTTCAGCAATAACAATTCCTCCGTTTGCTTTAGCTGATTCAACGGCTGCTGGAAGCCCTTCTACTGAAGTTCCGTAACTGTAGTTGCCTCCTCTATCCGGTCCACTTATATTCAGAAATACGACATCGGGCCTTAAATAATCGTTTACCTGGTGTGGAATATCAGAAAGATGCATGACCTGATACGTTGCCCTTCCACGGTTAAGTGCCTTACGAGAATGCGGACCTGAAAAAATAACCCGATGTGTTACTCGTTTACAAACTTCTTCGTTAAATAAATCACTTATTTCGCCAAGTAACAAAACACTGATTAATTCAATATCCTTTATAGATGTATCTTTTATAATTTGATTTAGTAAAACCTGTGGAGTTGCTGCATTTCCAGCAGTGTAAATCCTGCTTCCCGGTTTTATAATTAATGAGTTAATTACTTCTTCAACTTTATTAATAACTTTCATATTATATGATTCGAGTGGGAAAGAATAATTTATTAATATCTTTTAAAATAAG
>JABMQB010000270.1 GCA_013203525.1 Mariniphaga sp. | reverse complement strand
GTTTCTCTATTTTAGTTGGTGGATTTGGAATTGCAAACATCATGTTTGTTTCGGTAAAAGAGCGTACAAAAATTATTGGAATTCAAAAATCATTAGGTGCAAAGCGTTACTTTATTTTATTTGAATTTATTTTTGAAGCAATTGTACTATCGGTAATTGGAGGATTAGTTGGTTTGTTTCTTATTTTTATAGGAACGCTCATATTCAGCTATGCCGCTTCAATGACAATTTCGCTAACAACTGGAAATATTGTTACCGGACTAATGATATCAAGTGTAATCGGATTTATTGCCGGATTTATGCCGGCATTGTCGGCAGCACGCCTCGATCCGGTTGAAGCAATTAATTCGGTTTAATATCTTCATAGAATTTAAACACAAAAAATTTGCACACAAAAAATCTAATAATACTTCTACAATTTACATTATATTTCCTTTACGAAGTTTTATAATAGATTAAAAAAGAAGCTTCCTATTAGCATGTATATCAAAAGCCCTAATATATCATTTGTAGTTGTTATAAAAGGGCCAGTTGCCAGAGCCGGATCAATCTTAAGCCTATTCAGAATTAAAGGAACAAACGTGCCGAATAAGGAAGCAAATATTATTACAATAAATAAAGAAGCACTAACTGAGTATGTTAATTGCAGGCTATCGCTAAAAAAATAGTTATATATAAATATCAAGACAGAAAAAACTAAAGCAGTTATAAAAGCAACAGAAAATTCCTTTAGTAATTTGCGGCTGGTAGACTGAATATCTTTCGATCCGGAGGCAATGGTCTGAACCACAATCGATGAGGATTGTACTCCAACATTTCCTGCCATTGCCGCTATAAGAGGAATAAAAAATGCAATCTTAGGGATTTGGCTTAAGGTACCCTCATATAATTCCAATACATTTGCTCCTAATATTCCCCCTAATAAACCAATAAATAGCCAGGGAATCCGAGCTCTGGTTAATGGCCAAATACGGTCGGTAGACTCCACATCGCCTGTAATACCTGATACCATCTGGTAATCTTTTTCAGCTTCTTCTCTGATAATATCTATAACATCATCAACCGTAATCCGGCCTTTTAGGCGCCCAATGCTATCAACAACCGGCAAAGCAACCAGGTCGTATTTATCGATTATATTCGCAACCTCTTCCTGATGAGTTTCTGTAGTAACACTTTTAATATCGGCGTTATATAGATTTGATATTTTTGCGTTTGTATTATTCAGAATAAGTTTCTTTAATGATAAAATCCCCTTCAGTATACCTGCATCATCAGTAACATAAACGTAATATATTTCATCCACTTCTTCAGCCTGGTTACTAATTTCTTTCAGGCAGGTAGCAACTGTCCAGTTTTCGTTAACTGACACCAGCTCTTTGGCCATAAGACCCCCGGCCGATTCTTCATCGTATTCTAACAGGTCGACTATATCACCCGCATGTTCAACATCTTCTATTTCATTTAAAACCTCTTGTTGTATTTCTTCATCCAAATCCTGCACAACATCTACTGCATCATCAGAATCCATAAATTCGATAAACTGGCGGGCAATTACTTCAGGAGGCAAAGCTTTTAAAAACCGTTTCCGGTCTGATTCTGGTATTTCAAGCAACACATCAGAAGCCTTTTCCCCATCGAGTTGCAAATAAAGGTATTTTGCTTCTTCCAAAGTTAAAACATCCATGATTTCTGCAATATCTGCGGCATGTAAATCATCCATTATCTGTATGATTTCCTTTTCAGATTTTTTGCCAATTAGCTGCTGCAACCTTTCGACAAATTCTTTTGTTAATTCGAACTGCATAATCACAAATTTTTAAGACGGAGTTCAATCTGTCTTGTTAATGAAATAAATTGACTAATATTTAATTGCTCGGGCCTTAATGTAGCAAATTCATCGGGAACTACGCCATAAGCCTGTTTTAATGAATTACGTAACATTTTCCGGCGTTGGTTAAATGCGGCTTTAACAACTTTGAAAAATAATACTTCATCGCAATCCAACTGTTTTACCCTATTCCTTTTTAACCTTATCACTGCTGATTTAACTTTTGGAGGCGGAGCAAAAACATTTTCATTTACCGTAAATAAATATTCAATATCATAATATGCCTGAAGTAATACACTCGTTATACCGTATGTTTTTGATCCATGTGGTGCACTAATACGTTCAGCCACTTCCTTCTGAATCATACCCACAATTTGAGGAATCTTACCTTTATTTTCAAGCACTTTAAAAAAAATCTGAGAAGAAATATTATACGGAAAATTTCCAATCAGATTAAAGGGTTCAGGAAAATGCTTATTAATATCTAATTTCAGGAAATTGGCTTCAAGAATATTATTTTTAAGTATTGGAAAATTAGAAGATAAATAATCAACCGATTCGGAATCAATTTCAATAACTTTTAATTGGATATTTGGTTTTTGAATTAAAAATTGGGTAAGTACTCCCATCCCCGGGCCAACTTCGAGTACCTGGTTGGTATCCTCAATTGTCAGATTGTCAACAATTTTCTGGGCAATATTGATGTCTTTCAAAAAATGTTGACCAAGATGTTTTTTGGCCCGAACGTAATTCATTATACTCAGATTCGCTCATTTTATACTCAACTAATTTTTCTTTTTATTCTTCGTTTTGAAACAAATTTATATTTTTGCCGGAACCAATGAAGTAAACCGGTTTTTTTCGAGCGCTGAAATTAATAAAAATTTTATGTGAATTGAAAAAATGGTTTAGTTATTCATAAAAAAGATACCAGATTGAAGAAAAAGTTATTCAAAGTTCTAAAATACCTTGCCTTTTTTGCTGTTGGCGCATCTATTTTTTGGCTTATTTACAAAGATCAGGATATTACCCGGATAAAGGAAACATTGGCAAACGATGTTAATTATACCTGGATTTGGGTATCACTTTTTCTAGGACTGTTAAGCCACATCAGCAGGTCGTTAAGATGGAACCTGATGATAGAACCTCTTAGCCATAAACCACGTCTTTTAAATACTTTCCTTTCAGTGATGGTGGGTTATTTAATGAACATGGTTTTACCCCGAATGGGTGAAATATCGAGATGCGGTGTATTATCGAGGTATGAAAAAATATCATTTACAAAACTTGTTGGCACTGTTGTTACCGAACGAATTGTCGACTTCATTATGCTTTTGTTTTTTACGGTAGTTGTTATGTTAACACAATTTGGGCAATTACTACGGTTCCTGCATAAGAATCCGGAAATTGAAAAAAATGCCAATTCAATAATTACATCACCATTTTTAATTGGAGGAATTGTTATTGTAATTATTGTAATCATTGTTTATCGAAAAACATTAAAAAACACTATTCTTTATAAAAAAATAGATGAAACACTGGCACTTTTTAAAGAAGGTTTTAGCTCAATACGTAACATGAAGAAAAAATGGGCATTTATTGGCCATTCGTTTTTTATTTGGCTCATGTATTACTTAATGTTGTATGTAGTTTTCTTCTCATTTGATTTTACCAAAGATCTATCGCCTTTTGCCGGATTAACAACATTTGTGCTGGCAAGTTATGGTATGGTAGCACCTGTGCAGGGAGGAATTGGAGCCTGGCACTTTATGGCGATTGAAGCACTATCGATATATGGTGTAGCAAACCAGGATGGTGTTATTTTTGCGTTTCTTATGCATTCAACTACAACGGCTATGTTGATATT
>JABMQB010000269.1 GCA_013203525.1 Mariniphaga sp. | reverse complement strand
GTTACGAAATGCTGGCAACTCCGCAGCGGGATATTACTGCAGAACAGGCTGCCAAACGTTTACGTGATTTATCGGATGTACACTATAAAAAGAAATTAGTTTAAATAAAATATCAATATAATAGTTAAACAATTATGGCAAGTATCAAATCTTTAATTGAAAAAATAAATGGGGGGAATAATTCATTGTTTCAGGAATTGTATGGAACCGATCCTATTGTTTTAAAAGAACAGGCCGATCGTTATGCAAACTTGATGAATGAAATTAATAATACATTTAATTCCGATGATGTTGAGTTATTTAGTTCTCCGGGCCGTACCGAAATAGGAGGAAACCACACCGACCACAATTATGGCCGGGTATTGGCCGGTGCAGTCGACCTCGATAATATTGCTGTTGCAACTAAAAACGGAACAAACATTATTCGGATTAAGTCGGAAGGTTATCCCCAATTTGAGGTTGACCTTGATGATTTGAAAATTGATGAGGCTAATTTTTTTACATCTTCCTCGCTGGTACAAGGAGTTTGTACACGGATGAAAGATTTGGGTTATGAAATTGGTGGTTTTGATGCATGCATTGAAGGTAGAGTTCCAAAAGGTTCCGGTTTGAGTTCTTCAGCTTCTTTTGAAGTGTTGATCGGTGCAATAATAAACAGCTTATTTAATAATGATAAAATGAGCAAGGTTGAAAACGCAATTATCGGGCAATGGGCTGAAAATAATTACTTTGGAAAACCTTGTGGATTGATGGATCAAACAGCTTGTTCTGTTGGAGGATTAATTACCATTGATTTTGAAGATCCTGCCAATCCAATTGTAAAAGAAGTTGATTTTGATTTTGTTTCAACCGGATATTCCTTGGTAATTACTGATGTTGGCGGTGGTCATGACGATCCCGTTTCACAGGCAGAGTATGCTTCGTTACCAACTGAAATGAAATCGGTTGCTGCCGAACTTGGTGCTGATGTTTTAAGAGAGGTTACATTGGAGCAAATTGTAGATAAAATTCCTGAAATACGTAAAAAAACAGGGGATAGAGCAATTCTTCGTGCGTACCACTTTCAGGGAGATAACCAACGTGTGGTAGAGCAGGTTGACGCACTTGAAAATAACGATTTTAAATCATTCCTGAATATGGTTGTTGAATCGGGATATAGTTCATATATGTACAATCAAAATATTTTTGACGTAACACATAAAGATGAACAGGTTGTATCTTTAGGTTTGGCATTAAGTGAAATGGTTTTAAAAGGAAAAGGCGCATGGCGTGTCCATGGTGGTGGATTTGGGGGTACAATTCAGGCATTTGTTCCACAAGATAAATTAGATGAGTATGTGAATACTCTGGAACATGTGTACGGAAAGGGTAAATGCCATAAATTATTTATAAGGGCAAAAGGAGCACATAAACTTCATCTATAAATTAACCAATTAAATAATAAGCAAAATGAATTCAACAAAAAAAGAAAGCTACGCATTGCCAATTGCAATGATGTTTGCACTTTTCTTCATGATCGCCTTTGTTACTGGCCTTCCCAGTCCAATGGGTGTTATCGTTGCCAAACAATTTGGCGCATCAAACTTTGAGTCACAACTCGGTTTTTTTGCAAATTTTCTGGCCTACGCATTCATGGGGATACCTGCCGGGCTGATGCTTAAAAAATATGGCTATAAAATTACTTCTCTCGCTGCAGTTGTAGTAGGCTTTGTGGGAGTTGGAATTCAATTTCTCTCGGGTAGTTTAGAAAGTTTCACAGTTTATCTTATTGGAGCATTCGTTTCAGGTTTTTCAATGTGTATGTTGAATACAGTTGTAAATCCGATGCTTAATACTTTGGGTGGTGAAGGCAAAAAAGGTAACCAGTTGCTTCAGTTCGGAAGTTCATTAAATTCAGTAGCTGCAACTATTACTCCAGTACTTGTTGGTTATCTGATGGGTGATATTGCTGGCCGTACAATTGAAAAAGCAAATCCTGCATTATTTATTGCAATGGGAATTTTTGCACTGGTTTTTGTCGTTCTTTTGGCTGTAAGAATCCCTGAACCACATTTAATCAAGGACGCTGCTGCAAGAAAAGTTAAAGAGAAGAATAGTCCGCTTTCGTTTCGCCATTTCAAATTTGGCGCAATTGCAATTTTTATTTATGTAGGTATTGAAATTGGTATTCCTAGTAC
>JABMQB010000268.1 GCA_013203525.1 Mariniphaga sp. | reverse complement strand
TCTGTTACAGCCTTCTTTTTTTGTCAATTGAAAATATCAGACTCGAATAAACAAAGCCTTAAAAGGCTTCATTTAAGCTCGGTATTATTAAAAATCAAAGAAAAAAAGGGGTTGTGCATCAGCTACCTATGTTAGGCGGATTTATTACAGTAGTGGCCACCGATGCATTTCAGGCTGTCCTGATGGTTTTCACTTGTGTTGTTTTGCCGATCATTGCATTAGGGATTGCAGCCACTTATAATATTAATATTGCTGAAACTATTGCTCAGGCAAGTTATACGATTCCATTAAATGTTGAAACAGCCAAACAGGCAACCGGAGGATTGCTTATCCTAAACGGATTAAGTTGGGCTTTTGGCTATACCGGCCAACCACAGTTGCTCACACGGATGATGGCAATGCGGAATAAAAAAGATGTCCAAAAATCAAGGTGGCTGGCAGTAGCCTGGACACTTTTGGCTTATGGTGGAGCCTTTATGATTGGCATTATTGGTTTCAAATTAGTTCAGGCAGGTGCACTGGGAGATGCTGCTTCGGCTGTTACAACTGATGCGGAAAAAATAATGCCCATTATGGTAATGACATTATTAAATCCGATTCTTGCCGGAATACTTTTATCTGGAGCTGTTTCTGCAATGATGTCAACTGCTTCATCTCAATTAATGGTTGTCTCATCGTCAATGACAGAGGATTTTTATTTGCATGTAACAACCAAGAAGAAAATAAAAGAAAAGAGGTTATTGTTTCTTAACCGGATATTAACGCTTATAGTGGGTTTGGCAGGTTTTGTACTGGCAATAACAATGAAAGATACAGTATATGGTTTGGTATCGTATGCGTGGAGTGGAATAGGTGCATCATTTGGACCGGCTATTGTATTACTAATTTTTTGGAAAAGATTCTCTCGCGCTGGTGTATTTGCCAGCCTTATAACCGGAACGGTTTCAGCCGTTGTATGGAAAACCTGGTTACTTGAACCTACTGGTAT
The DNA here is from genome assembly GCA_013203525.1 of Mariniphaga sp. Taxonomy (GTDB): domain Bacteria; phylum Bacteroidota; class Bacteroidia; order Bacteroidales; family Prolixibacteraceae; genus JABMQB01. The sequence goes on along the minus strand of JABMQB010000268.1, from coordinate 9,156 downwards.
CTCCGAACGATTGGCTAGTTATCTGCTTGCATTTTTTATGGCGGTAGTGTTTAGTTTAATTTTTCCGGAGAAGAAAAATAAAACTTAAAAAACAACTACTAAATTTACTTTTTCTCAAATACCAGTTTCCCCAACTCATGCTCGTCGAACTGATTGTTTTCTAATTTTGGTTCCAATCCGTTTTTATAAATATAAATGGCCGCTTTTTGTGTTTTTTCTGAATTTTTGAAAATGTTTCCTTTCAACAATAAATCGTGTGCCTGCGAATTGACTGAGAATCCATAACCACCTCCATCAGTTCCATTGTTTTCAATAATATTTTTCAAAAAAGTATTCCGGTGAGGTGCATTGCTTTCCCTCTCACCGCGCAAATTGACCCCGTCGCTTTTGTTTTCAAATATATGATTGCTTTCAAAGATTACGTCGGTATCTTTATGCCCCGTGCAAATTCCGAAACGTCCGTTATTATGTAGTTTATTACCTTCCACCCTGCTTTGATAAACTCTCCAACAGATAAAAAGTCCGTCCCTGTCGTTGTGGTGAATTTCATTATTTTCAATTATTGAAAATGGAGAGCCGGTTCCCGGATGCAAACCTGTATTTCCACTCCCCGAAACCTCACTGTTTCTAATCGTTACATTCTCAGTTATTTGCCAGCTAATCCCCTCTCCGTAAAAATCTTTAACATGAACATTGTCTACCGTTACTTTTTTTGATTTAAGAATCAGAATCCCGGCACTGTTGCAACCATCTGCAAAATAGTTTTCTGAACGGTTTCCATCTGTAGTCAAATTTGAAATACTTACATTTTCTGCACCTATTACTTCAATAACTGACGAAGCATTTGAAATCAAACCATTTTTATCCGAACGGTAATCCCGAATTAAACCTTCGTCGATGTAGATTATATTGTCAACTATATCGGTAATATATGCCGTTGAAACATTCCAGCACCCGCTATTTACATCATCAGTAACCTGAGCTTTCATGCCAATTTCAAATCCGTCTGAGTTCTCAACGGTTAGTTTTAATTCACCGTAATCGGCATCAACAATGTATTTTGTTTGAACTCCAACTCCCCTTTTCAGAATGGACTCTTTTCCTGAACCAATTAATTTCACATTCGATTTCATCCGAACGGGAGCTATTATATCAAAATTTCCCGGATTTAAAATTACTGTACCACCGGTTTTTGCAACTGCATCAATTGCATATTGAATTGACTGATTATTATATCCTGAAATATCAGCATCGATTCCGCCAACAGTTATTTCGAGGTTTTTAACCTTTGGAGAAACCAGTGCATCGGCTTTTTTTACAGTTTTCTGGGCAACTAAATATAATGGGAAGATCAGCGAAATAAACAGAATTAAAGTTTTCATTGGTTTAAGTTTTTTAATTACCACAAAATTATAAGATCAATTTAAAATATGAGGGTATTTGTATAAAATTTCAAGCTTCCGCTAAAAGCATTTTCCGGCAAGGTCATATTAAAATTAATCAGACAGAGTTCAGCCTAATTGCAGTCTGATAAAAATTGTTAAGCCCTCCAATTACAGAATAATTTATGTAAAAAGATTCGGTCCATTTTTTGAATGCTTTATACTAATTTAATAAATGAGCTATAAGTTATCCTTTTGCTCCGGCCACCACGGTGGCGCTAGTTAATTCTATTTCTGAACTACCAACCTCACCACTACGCATTGGTGTTCCAATAGCTTCTGCTGACACAAAACCACTTCCACCTCGCCATGTTATTTTAACATAACCACTAACATCAGAAATATCATTTATAGCACAACACACCGAATCACCCGTAAATAACACTCCACTGTTTCTAGAAAGAGCACTTGGCCGTTCTTTTGCAACAACCCTTTCTAATTGTACATAATATTCACGCTGACCTTCGGGGCAATTACGAGACCCTTTAATATCATTTGACTTTGGTTCATTATATTGTATAACCTGAAATCCCCAATGCCCTTCAGATACTTGGATGCTATTCTCTTCTAAAATAAATGATGGTTGAGAAATATTATCAAAGCAATAATCAGGATATTCCCATTTTGTATAATTATTAATGAGGTTTTTACTATTTGGTTTATTTACGATCTCCTCTGGAATTTTCCAAACAAGCAAAGAAAATATTTGTTTTCCCGGAATATTACTTTCCCATTCTACTTTATAAGGCAGTTGCTCAATTTTTTTATTAGTTTCTGAAGATGTAATTTTTATAGCAGGAGTAGGTTTTGTTTTTATATCTGCTTTTAATGAAAATCCACCCTTGCTAATTGCTGTCACATCCAAATCATATTGAAAAGTCCCATCTTCTGATACATCATCTTGTTTTATTATTATTTCCTGATTGTTGCCACCTTCCATATCTATGTTTCCGGGAGTCAGGTTTGTTATTTCAAGGGGTACAGCAATATCAAGGCCTTCCAAACCTGTTAAGCAAATATGGACCTCGGTTTGTTCTCCTTTTGTTAATGTTAACTTATTGGAAGAAAGGTTCAACTCTATTACATTGGTTTGCCCTACCATTGAAAAATTACCTTCAGTTAAATCTACAACAACCGGTCCTGTGATATCAACCGGGGCTTTAAAAAATATTCCTTCGGGCGATTCAGCTAAAATGTCAGCGGGAATTTCGTTAATTGTAATTCCGGAAGTAGAAAAATCACCATCCCAGTGTCCGGGAATTAATTCCGGTTCACCCGCCCTGATATAGGATAGTATTTTAAAATCTCCTTCACTTAATAAATCCGGTATGATGGAAATCCGTGCTTCCTGATTAACAGGAATACCTGCTTTTCCTAATATTTCTCCTTTCGGATTTTTTAATATCAGGTATAATAACCCATCTTCTACAACTTCCGGCAATTCCCACTTCACTTTTCCTTGTTCAACAGGAGTTTCCTGCCCTTCCAATTCGATTACATAACCGTTCAGGACTTTTTTGTATTTTTCCTTCTGTTTTTCATTTTTCCCATTTGAATCAGCGATAATGGTTCCTGATATAACACGATATCCAGCATTTAGATTCGAGGGCATATTAATTCTTACTTCACCTTTGTTGGTTTCGAACTTTACTGTTGTTAAACCGTTGTTATCCTCGGTAGTAACATTAGTTTTTTGTTGTGCAAATATGGAGCCGGTAGCTAAAAAAACAATAAAAAGAATATTTAGGAAGGTATTGACAGATTTTTTCATTTTCATAAATTTTATATTAGTAAGAAATTGAAATGCAAGTATTTATAAAGTTACGCCTCGTAGATGACAAAACCTATGTTCTTTAATATATGTTATAAAAAAGAAACAAATATTCATGATCATAAATTTTTAATATTTATAGCAACTTAATAGACAACATTATTTAAGATGAAGTACAACGTTTCAACTATAGAGCAATATCTTGAGGTAATTCCGGCAAACAGAAAGGAAATTCTCAAAAGATTAATTAATCTTGTGAATGAATATTTTCCTGATATTAAGGGAGATATGGAATATAATATGCCAACCTTTAATCCAGTTTGTGCATTGGCTTCACAAAAACATTATGTTTCGGTTTATATTCATCGCCTAGATCTGGTAGAAAAATACAGAAATGAATTGGGAAAATTAAAAGTTGGCAAAAGTTGTATCCGATTTAGAAAATTGGAGTAATTGCCGGAAGATGTTATCAGAAAAATATTCTTAAAAATGAAAGAGGCTTAAATTCTTCCCGAGACCATTAAAAATATAATAATTAAAGAATCAAATACCATCCCTAACTTAGCACCTGTGGGGACAGAATTCCACCAGGGAACCATAGCAATTAATGAATAAATTGCAGAAATAAATACAACAGTTTTAACTCAATTGGTTTCGAAATAAAAACCAAAAGCCGATGCGATAAATCCTAAACATGCAATTAGCCATAATATTCCCTAGAATTTCCCAACCATTGAAGTAAGGTAAATACCATCGGAGAAAAGCCAGGATAGATTTTTAAAACCTGCATTATCAGCTTTAAAAGGGGCCAATACACCACCAATGTGCAATTCCGTGTATAAAAAACACAATAGAAAAAACAATTTTTATTGCCATATAATAATACTGATTGTCAATGCTTTCTATTCTTTCACTGAGAATTTATAAATAGTTGTTGATTTAAAAACTTCGCCCGGCTTTACCAATGTTGTTGGAAAATCCGGTTTATTCGGACTATCAGGATAATGTTGTGTTTCGAGGCAGAAACCTGTACGCCTTGAATATACATTACCGCTGTTTCCAACCAGATTATTCAGATAATTTCCAGTATATAATTGAACTCCGGGTTCAGTAGTAAAAACTTCCATATAGCGGCCACTTTCAGGTTCGTAAGCACTGGCTGCAAAACCAAGTTCATTTTCATTTTCATTAATTACATAATTAAAGTCGTACCCGTTACCAAGTCTGATTTGTTGATTTTCAGATTCAATTCTTTCACCCATTGTATGGGGGGTTGTAAAATCCAGGTCGGTATTCCGGATATCCGAAATTTCACCGGTTGGGATCATACCTCGGCCAACCGGCGTCGAATTATTTGCATTAATTACAAGCACATGATCTAAAATATTACCATTTCCTTCGCCTCGCAAATTAAAATAACTATGATTGGTTATATTAATATGGCATGTTTTATCGGTGGTTAATTCATAATCAATTTTAAGTTCATTTTCATCGGTTAAAGTATAAACCACTTTTACTTTTTTATTTCCGGGGAATCCATAATCACCATCTTTTCCTTCATATATAAGTACAACACTATTATCATCCTTTGATGCATCCCAAACTTTTCGATACCAGCTATCGGGACCCGAATGAAGACAAGCCTGGCCATTATTTGCCGGGAAGTTGTACACCTCGCCATCAATTTCAAAACTAGCTCCTCCAATCCGGTTTGCAAATGGCCCCACAACAGCTCCCTGGCTTGCATCATTTTTCTGATAATCGGAAATAGAATTAAATCCTAAAATAACATCAGCAAATACACCATCTTTGTCGGGAGCATATGCCGATACTATTTTTGCTCCGTAATTGGTAATTGCTATAAGTACACCATTTTTGTTTTTCAGAGTGAAAAGTTCGGTGGTTTTTCCATCGATTGTAGTAATAAAATCTTCAGCCGAATAGGGAGTAATTATTTTGTTTTTTTTGTTTGAATCACACGACATTATTAGAAGAATTGAAATTAATAAAAAAAGATTTTTCATTTTTCAGGATATTAATGGAATTCTAAAAATATAAAAACATCTAATTCAATTTACAAACCATTTCATATTGTTTTACATGAATTTGAAATCCTTGATTGATAAGAAATTTGTTTAAAGGATTACCGGGTAGAATATTCGCCATTTTTATAATTTCCGTAGAATCTTTTATTTGTTCAATTACTGATTTTAGAAGTTCACTTGCAATTCCGTTTCTACGACGAGTCTTATCTACGCCTAATTGCATAATCCAGCGCAGGGTAGGATAGTACACAATAACTCCAACGCACACATCCTCTATAAAAGCTCCTTTTAAAATTATTTCATTATTGATTTTATTTACAGCCGATATATTATCTTCCCATGAAATAGGTTCTTCAAAAAATGAATTGGATCTGATTAATTCTTCTTTTTTTATATCCCTTATTTTATATTTTGAATTTCTTTTTGAATTCAAGGTTAAATTTGAAAGATTAGCCATATAGCAAATGTATTCCCTCTCAATTTCAAAACCTGTTTTGCTGTAGGCTTTTATTGCTGCCTTATTTTCCTGAAGTACTTCGAGATAAAATTTTTGAATCCCGTTTTCTTTCAATTTTGGAATTGAAAAATCAAACATTTTTCCTGCTATGCCTTTCCCTCGGAATTCAGTAATTATTCCTGTTCCGGCATCGAATGCAGCCATGCTTCCCTTGTAACTATCAATACCAATAACAGTAAATCCTACAAGTTTATCTCCTGAAAATGCACCCACTGAACTTTTAAAATCCACTCGCCCTATAATGGATCTGATTTCAAACCTTTCAAGGGTCATATAACTCATGTCAATTTGATAATCTGAAAAAGCTTCAACCATTGTTTGATGAATGGTTTTTATTAAACAGATGTCAAGAAACCTGTATTCGATATTCATTTATATAGATATAAAATAAAAAAGGGCAGCAATAAGCTACCCTGTTTTTATAGAGTTTTTTATTTAATTAATACGTTTAGCTGCCCAGTTAATTGCATTCTTAATATGTTCAATAATGTATTTGTCCTGAAAGGATTCATTTGTATGGCCAAACCCGGTATAAAAAGAGCGTACTCCCTCTTTTTCTGTCCACCAGATTAAGGGATGGTCTCCCATTCTGAAATTATCATTGTCAAACTTTTTAATTGTGCTTTCATCTAAAGTTGCCAAAACATTTACTTTTTCACGGGGATTTACTTTAAAAGTGTACCATTCATCAAAAGTAGAATATGATTTTTTCCCTTTAAAAGGTATCATTGCCGGATGGTCAAAATTTTCAAATAATACTGTTGCATCCTGTGAAGGTGGATGTGTTTTAAAATGGGCTCCCAATAGATCATCAAAAAACTTCCAATCATATTCACAATCGGCAGCCGCATGTATACCAACAAATCCTTTTGGTGACTTAAAAAAATCTTCAATAGCTGCCTGTCCTTCATCACAAATAGCATCGCCAGTTGGATTCAAAAACACAACCACATCTGTTTTGCTTAAAAGATTTTCTCTTAAAAGTCCGGCATTTTCGGTAGCTGTAATTATCCAGTTTTGCTGTTTGCTTAAATCATACAGCATCTTTAATCCTGTGAAATAGACTCGTGTCTGTAACCACTTGTTTTTGAGAATACAAGTATGTTAATTGGTTCTTTAAAATCTGGTTGGTTATCCTGTGCATACAAAGTTATTGAAGCAAAAATCAGAGTAGCCAGGATTAAAACTTTTGTTCTCATAATAATTAAGGTTTAATTAAGTTGGATTACAAGTTTAATAAAAATGTTACAGCATTAAAATCATTTTGAAAAGATTATTTTAAAATAGATCAAAGAATAAAAAACCTTTTAGTCTTTTGATTGTTATTTCCTTAAAGCATTTTCAATTTTTTGATTTTGGTTAAAACTCCTTAAAATAGAAAAAATGAATACACCTACCTACGATCGATTCTTTTCAGAAAGTAAAAAAACTTCGCTTAAGCAAAAAAACGCAATTATAGTAAAAAACATAAAATCCTCGTTTGCACGTTTAAGGGATTTTATAAATGGCTTAATTCTTTTATTAATTATTGGAATTTTACCATTTTCTAGTTTTGCACAAGGGGGGGTGCCAAATCCCAATGAAGCTGAATGGAATGGATTTGGATATTCATTAAAGAAAATAGTAAGTAATACAACAATTGCCAGCGGTGTTAATTTTAGTTATACCATTATTTTTAGCGCACCGGCCGGAGCAACAAATATCATGATTGAGGATATTGTTCTATCAAGTCTTGATATAGTATCTGTTCCTCCTCCAGCATCTGTAAATGGAGTTACGCCGGTAGTATCTGTTGCCGGACAGCTTGTTACATACAATTTAACGGGATTGCCCTCAGGAGTTGCATCCTCTGGTTCTTTTACAATTGTTGTTAAATTTCCTGAAGGAACAATGTGTAACGGCGAATCTGCCAGAAACAGGGCTTCTATTTGGATAGATGATAAGCAATATTTTACTCCTTATGTGAGCACCACTGTTACAGCTGTAGATCCGTGGAAAGTTGTAAAATCAATAGTTGATGGGCCGGTTGTTAATCCCGGTGGTGGAGCATGTGGGTATTTAATGGAAGAAGGTGATACTGTGACTTACCGGCTTTCGGTATTAAAAAACAGCCCCTATTATGGGAATGTGACCGGGCAACAAAATATGACAAGTGCGGTAGTAACTGATGTTTTACCTCCAGGAGCTGTCTTATTAAGCAGTACGTGTGGTATTACTCCCGGTTCAACGGGTTCAATTACATGGATGCCAAATTCTGGTACACTTGATGCTGCAAATCCATGGGCATATTATTATTGCGATATTACAGTTTACTATCCTGCCGCTTCTTTTCCAAATGGTAGCTTTGTTTATAATCAGGTTGATTTGGATGGCATAATGTGTAATCAGCAGGTTTCACATACCAGTAATCAAACCTGCATAGAAATAGGGCAGATTGTTGCAAGTCCAAGCGGTTATTTCAAAAAATATATAAACCTGACAAACCGTGTTCCGGGATGTACTGGATTTTATACTATTATTTTCTGTAATAATGGTAATGTCCCTCTAAGTTCATTTAATATTGATGATGTTTTTCCGGCAGGTATATCTGTTGATCAGGTAGCAGTTTATGGAGGAAATGCAACAACAACAATGAATGTTACTGCAAATTCCGGTTCAAATACAATTGCGTCAGGAATAAATACTAGTTATTTTAATTCAGGGACAATTGGATACTCTGTTAACGATTTACAACTACAAATGACCGGATCTTTGCCTGTTGGTGATTGTATTTATATGTATATCTATTTTACGGTTGAACCAAATCCAACAGGTACGATAGTAACAAATTGTGCTGATTTTGATGGATTAGCAAATGGATTAACAATTCCTCAAACTTGTGTTTCGTTTACTGTTGATGCCAGAGCTCCTCATGCATGTATACTTAAAGAAGTTTGTTCACCGATGGCTAGTTATGAACCGGGCGATATTGTGCGTTTTAGGTTAAGGGTACAAAATATTGGAAGTGCTGATATAACCGGTGCAAGTATTCAGGATATTTTGCACAGTAATTTTTCTTATGTAGGAAATGAAGTTTATTATACAGCCAATTCATATAGTACCGCTTGTTCCTCAGGGGGTGTTATTCCTGTAGGTTCTACAGCCTGGACTGGTGTGTCAACCTCACATAGTGGAAATAATCTGAATTGGAGTTTGCCTGATAGTTTTTCTATTACTTCTGGAACGCAGAATCGAAGTTTGGGAACAATTTCAATTGGTGGTTCTGGAACAAATCTTATTTCAGTTGATATTGGGACTATTGTTGGTAATTTGGATGTTGTTGCCCTTGGAACTTCTTCTAATGCGGATTCTGCAAATGATACTCAGACAATTGTTGTGAGT
>JABMQB010000267.1 GCA_013203525.1 Mariniphaga sp. | reverse complement strand
CAATAATTGTAAAATCATCACCACCATATTCTTCAAATATTGCCTGGAGCCTTTTGAATTGAGGTGCTAAACTACATTCGGAAGCGGTATTAACAATTATCACTTTTTTCCCTTTAAATTGAGAAAAATTCAATTCCTTTCCATCAATAGATTTGGCAGAAAAATCATAAAGAGTTCTAAGCTGGGCAGAACCTTGAGCTGCTATTAAAATAAAACCAAGTATGAATAAGAAAATACGCATAGCTAAAATTCTCAATGTTTATTTCAAATTATATCCTATGTCCCATCCTTTCGGGCGGGGCAATTAATACCTCAAATTAATTCTTAAATATTCATAAAAAATACAATTCTTTTTAGTAAAAAACTAGGCTTTTTGAAGATAGTTTGTTAATAAGTTTTGTATTCCTGATTGGCATAAATATGTATATTTGTTTCTCTGATAAAAATGCTTCGAAGAACGGAAATTCAGAAGACTTTTATCAAATATGATTTGACTGGAAGAAATGGAGAATTTTATTGTATCAGCACGAAAATACAGGCCCGATTCATTTAAGACGGTTGTAGCGCAGGCATCTATTACTTCAACTTTAAAGAATGCTATTAAAAGCAAACAACTTGCTCATGCTTATCTTTTTTGTGGACCTCGTGGAATTGGAAAAACCACTTGTGCACGAATATTCGCCAAAACAATAAACTGCTTTAACCTTAATGACGAAACCGAAGCATGTAATGAATGTGAATCGTGTAAATCGTTTAATACCAACCGTTCGTTTAATATTCATGAACTGGATGCTGCATCCAATAATTCTGTCGATGATATTCGAAACCTCACCGATCAGGTTCGTATTCCACCACAAATTGCGAAATACAGCATATATATAATTGATGAGGTTCACATGTTGTCTCAGGCTGCGTTTAATGCATTTTTAAAAACTCTGGAAGAACCGCCTGAACATGCAATTTTTATTTTGGCTACTACCGAAAAGCATAAAATAATTCCAACAATTTTATCACGTTGCCAGATTTTTGATTTTAATCGTATCCGTATTGAAGATATTGTTGGACATCTGGAATATGTTGCGAAAAATGAAGGAGTAACAGTTGAACCTGAGGGTTTAAATGTTATTGCTCAGAAGGCGGATGGTGCAATGCGTGATGCCCTATCTATTTTCGACCAGATTGTAAGTTTTTCAGGAAAAGAAGTTACATATCAGGATGTTATTTCAAATCTGAATGTACTTGACTACGATTACTATTTTAAATTGGTTGATTTATTTCTTAAGAATAATATTCCTGAGGTTTTGCTAACATTTAATGAGATTTTGAACCATGGATTTGATGGGCATCATTTTATTAATGGTTTAGCTGGGCATTTAAGAGACCTTTTGGTTTGCAAAGATCCTGTTACAGTTCAATTACTTGAGGTGGGTGGCGAAACAAAGGAAAAGTATAAAATACAGGCTGCTGCTTGTGAAAGTGACTTTTTATTTGATGCATTAAAGATTGGCAACGAATGTGATCTGCAATATAAAACAAGCCAAAATAAAAGGCTGTTGGTAGAGTTGGCATTGATTCGGATAGCTCAGCTAACCTTAAAAAAAAAATAGCTGACGAATCAGGCGATTCAGATATTATTGAACCAATATTTTCTGAAAAAAAGGAAATTCCTGTAAAGAAAGAAGAAACAGCTAAATCTTCTTTGCCGGATAAGGAATTATCGGCACCCAAACCTACCTTAAGAAAATTATCAAAAAGTGTAAATACGCCTTCAATAAAAGATGCGCTGTCGGGTAAAATGCAGAAAAATGAAGTATCTGCAAAACAGCAACATGAAGCATATACTAATCAGGATCTTAAAGAAAATATTACCGAAGATCGGTTTAAAGAGAAATGGAATCTTTTTTTGAATAAGGTTGACAGCCCAACCCTTAAAACTACCTTGTCGTTAATTCCTGAATTTAGCTCTGATTATAAGTTTATTCTTAAAATTGGGAATACTGTTCAAGAAGAAAATATCAGAATTATTAAACCTGAGCTTGTTTCTTTTTTGCGAAATGAATTAAAAAATTCATCGATTGAAGTTGTTACTGAAATTGAGGAAAAAGAGGGAGAAAAATTAATTTATTCTGATGATGAGAAGTATGAAGAGATGGTTAAAAATAATCCGGACTTGAGTTTACTTCGACAGAAATTCAACCTCGATTTTGGAGATTAAACAGAAAAAAGGACTGAATGATTGACGGACTGAATGAATGGATCATGGAGCCAATCGTTTTATTTTCCAGTTATTTTTAATTTTCTCGTAAAGAAACCTATCGTGAAGGCGGTTTTCTCGTCCTTGCCAGAATTCAATGGAAATTGGTTTAACAATATACCCGCCCCAATGTGGGGGCCTTGGAATTTCACCATCTTTAAATTTTTCTTTAAAATAGTTAAAACTATTTTCAAGTTCTTCTCTTGAGATAATTACTTCGCTTTGATTTGAAGCCCACGCACCCAAATTGCTTTCATAAGGGCGTGTAGCAAAATATTCATCTGAAATCTTCTCCTGAACTTTCGAAACGGTTCCTTTTATTCTTACCTGACGTTGAAATTGAGGCCAGAAAAAAGTAAGTGATACATTTCTGTTTTTATCCATTGCTTCAGCCTTTCTACTGTTATAATTTGTGAAAAATGAAAGGCCTTTTGGCTCTATCGATTTTAACAGTACGATTCTTGTCTCAGGATAACCATCTGTTCCTATGGTTGATAAGTTCATAGCATTGGTTTCGTTCATTTCTGATGCAAGTACTTCGTCAAACCATTTTTTAAAAAGGATTAATGGATCTTTTTGCAATTGATCTTCAGAAAGTGTTCCAGCTAGATACTCTTTTCGTAGGGAATGGATGTTCATATTTTATTTTTCTCAAATAACCAAAAATAAAGCGAATTGTTTATTTAACATCCCGTTAACAAACAAAAGACAAACAGGTATGTCTTAGCTTTAACTTTAACGATTAAATTTGTTTAACCAAAAAATTAAGAGCAATGAAAAAATTAATTATTGGACTATTTGTTTTTGCAACATTTGCAGTTACTGCAGGTGAAAAAGTTGGGAAATTGGAAGTTGGCGATAAAGCAGTAATGACCAATGTGAAAATGAAAAGCGTAACTGGTACAAGTGTATCTTTAAGTGATGTTTCCGGAAAAAATGGAACTCTTGTAATATTTTCATGTAATAGTTGTCCGTTTGTATTGCGTTGGGAAGATAGGTACCCTGGTTTAAAAGAATACGCAGCTAAGAATGGTATTGGAATGATTGTATTAAACTCAAACTATCAAAACAGAGATGGAGCTGATTCATTTACTGCTATGGTAGACCATGCTGATGAAAAAGGGTATAATTTTGATTATGTTTTAGATAAAGAAAGCCAGATTGCCAATGCTTTTGGTGGTCAAACTACTCCTCATGTATTTCTTTTTGATGGAGACATGGAATTAGTTTATAAGGGGCTTATTGATGATAATTCAGCAAGTGCTGCTGATGTTAAAAAAGATTATTTGAATGATGCTTTAGCAAGCCTCGGACAAGGAAAAGAAGTTGCTATTGCTGAAACTCCACCACAAGGTTGTAGTATAAAAAGAAAACTCGATTAGAACATAGTTAATGGTTTAAAATACCTGTCTGATTTTCTGAGCAGGTATTTTTTTGCGTATATTTTTTGAAGCTTAATATCTGATTTTGGCTTTCTTTTATTTTCGAATCCCATTTGATATTAAATTTATTCATCGCTTCCTGAAAGCTAATCAGCTGTAATTCTGAAAGTTCACTTAAAGTTATTCGGTAGAATGAGTAATTGACAGAATTCTTATAAACTTTGTCATTTCGACAAGGAACGAGGAGAAATCTCTTTCAAATACGGATCTCTCCTATTGTTGAGATAACAAATAATACAAAATCAGTTATTAGTAGCGAAACGCAGTTTAACAAAATGTCTGTTGTAGGATAAACAAATTTAACAGGACAGTAGTGTTTTTATAACAAAAAAATCCCGGTAAATTTTACCGGGACTCTATAATATCTGTGATTTGAATATTATTCTTCTTCTATTATTGGATCTGATAGCCCCCATCCGATTTCAAGGCCTTTTACATATTGCCCCATTGCTGGCAGGCTCATACCCATATTTGAGAAACCACCATCGTGAAAAAGGTTTTGCATGGTTACTTTTTTTGTGAGGTCTGAGAAAAGCGTAATACAATAATCTGCACAATCTTCAGCAGTAGCATTCCCAAGAGGCGACATCCTTTCCGAAAAATCAAGTAAATGGCCAAGCCCTCTAACTCCGCTTCCGGCAGTTGTAATTGTTGGTGATTGTGAGACTGTATTTACCCTTACATTCCGGTCGCGGCCATATATATAACCAAAGCTTCTGGCTATCGATTCAAGCAATGCTTTAGCATCAGCCATATCGTTGTATCCAAAGAATGTACGCTGAGCTGCCACATAACTAAGGGCAACAACAGAACCCCATTCATTTACAGCATCCAGTTTCCATGCCGTTTGAAGAACCTTATGAAAAGAAACTGCTGATATGTCAAGGGTTTTGCTGAGATAATTATAATCAAGGTCATTGTAAACTTTATGTTTCCTTACGTTTGGCGACATTCCTATAGAGTGGAGGATAAAATCAATTTTCCCTCCCATAAGCTCCATTGATTTTTTTAAAAGATTTTCAAGGTCTTCTATATTGGTTGCATCAGCTGCAATAACTTCGGTATTACATTTATCAGCTAACTGTTTGGTTTCACCCATGCGTAATGCAACAGCAGTATTTGTTAAAACAAAAGTTGCGCCTTCTTCATAGGCACGCTCTGCAATTTTCCAGGCAATTGATTCTGAATTCAATGCACCAAAGATAATTCCCTTTTTACCTTTTAATAAATTATAACTCATAACGAATTTTTAATTGATAATTTATGGCAAAGTTAAACTTGTTCTAAATAATAAAAAAACCTGCCGCCATTTTACATTCTTAAATCAGATATAATTAACCCGGAGGTAATGAAAAAGTTTAAATTGATGCCTGATATCTTGATATTAGATTACTTGATTTTAGCTCATGGCCTTTTGCTAATTGCTAACTAAATCCTTACTATACAGGAATCTTGCAACCATCCCTGGTTTCCATCGAGCAGTTTTACTTCCTTCCAGTTGCTGATGCTATCAGTGATTTCAACTTTTAATCCTTCGTAGATAAGGAATAAATCGGTACCTGTTTCCGAAGGTGAACTTTTTACCGTAACCCTCGGACAAAACACTATCGCATGATTCCGGGTATTTATTTTTGACTTTTGTTTTGATGCGAATGAAAATGTTGTTAGTGATAATATTATACATACTATCCCGAAAATAAAAGCAATACGTTTTATTCCAACTGTTTTACTAAATATGAACAAGCCAAATAAAACAAGGAACAGGATAAACGAAATAAGGCTGATTCGAGCCCATGAATCGGCAGAGTTTGTATTAATAATTGAGTTTGACCAGCGCACAAAAAAGGGTTGAGGCAAGGCTTCAACACTTGTAACAACATATTGATTGGCGATCTGTAAATTAAAATCAATGTCTTCATCGTTGGGAGCCAGAAGTTTAGCCCGCTCGTAATTTAAAATGGCCATGTTGGCATCACCAGATTTATAATAAGCATTACCCAGGTTGAAATATAGTTGTGCTGATTCTTTCCCTTCCTGCAAAATTTCTTCATAAATAGCAACCGCCTGTTGAAATTGTTCTTCAGTATACAAACGGCTGGCTTCTTCCATTTTGTCTTCCTGGCTAATGGCTGGTATAGCAAGTAAAAATAATATGATGCTTGTTATTATTCTCATTGTTTTTTTAACGTTTAATCTGGCGTTCAATTTTACTCATAACCGATTCTGCCTGACTATACAATTCCTGCCTGGCTTTACTACCTCTTGTTGGTGAATAACGGGCAAATTCGCATTGTTCAATAATAACTACAAATCCATCAACCTGCTCTTTCTCAACTTCTCTGTTTTGCAATTCTTCCACCGCGCGGTCACGATTTAGATCTGCTACAGCGATTCCAAGTTTATCGCTTAAATATCCCCAAAAAGCTTTAAGTATCGATTCATAGAATTGTTCATCCTGGTTGTTTTTCATAAAACCAGCTGCTTCGCGTAAATGTTTTTTTGCAATCCGGTTTGCTTTTTTGTTACGCATTAAAGCAATGTTTGCATTTTCACGGGCTTTTTTCCTGTAAACCAAAAATAACAAAAGGAAAGCCAGGGAACTTGCTCCATAAACAGAGTAAAATCCGGTAGTGCCAAAAAATGTAAAACCCTTTTGTTTTAGTTTTGAATTAGTTGATTTTATAAAACGGATATCCTGCCCGATTAACTGGACATCTTCTTTGCGTAATGAACTAATAACCGTAGCCGATTGCTCTTCATCGCCTTTTACAACATGGAGTTCAAACTCTGGAGTAGCACGTGTTGTATACTGTCCGGAAGCAGGATTAAAATAAGAGAAACCAATGGAAGGAATAGTGTAATCGCCTTCAAACCTTGGTTGAAACAGGTATTCAATGGTTTTAGTCCCCGACATACCATTATCGTTTGATCGCACATTTTCAGTCGACCGAGGATCGTACACCTCAAAATCGGTCGGTAATTCTAATACCGGATTCTGAATTAACCGGATATTTCCTGATCCGTTAATTGTGACTTTCAGGGTAACAGCATCATTGGTTGAAACTTCAGTTTCGCTCATCGAAGCATTGACATTAAAACTACCAACCCCACCATAAAAACTTGCCGGCGCTGAAGGTAAATCTTTTACATTCACTGAAACTGGCAGACTATTTATTTTTGCACGAACAGTTCGCATGTTACTAAAAAAGTCGTCAAAAAAACTTCGTTGCCTTGTTTGTTGTTGTACCAGGCAGGTTAAACTAAACGGATCAATTGTAATTGTACCGTTTTGTTGCGGAAACAGGATTGTTTTTTTCAGAAGCCCGACTTTATATATTTTTTCATTATAAACTTCACGTTCAAAGCTAATTTGTTGTGGCATGTCGATATCCTGAGTATAAAAACCTTCATATTCAGGAAGATTAACTTCTTCAAATCCCTGAATTGGGAGGCTTGGTTCAGCATAAAGTTTTACAGTTGCAATAATTTGTTCTCCCCTGTAAACATTTCTTTTACTAAATGAAACCCGAACAAAAAGGTCATCTTTACTGATATTGACTGAGCCTCCCTGCTGATTATTTTGTTGAGCCTGTTGTTGTGGTTGACCCTTTACAACACGTATCTTTAATGAATTTGATTCATATACTTTTCCATCAACTTCAATCGATCCCGGACGAATATCAAAAGATCCTTCAGTTTTTGCCCTTAATATATATATATAGGAATATGTAACCGATTGTGAAACTCTTCCGTTAATGCTTTGAAAATTAGTAGATTGCGAAGTGCTTGGCCCCATTAAAACATCAAAGTTGCTCAAGTCAGGTAACTTTAAGTTTTTCCCTTGTTCATTAATTGAAAATGACAATCGGAACTGTTGCCCTATTTGAACCGCATTAGGTGCCGACATTTCAAACTTAACCTGGTCGGCAAAGGATATTACCGAGGATAGAATTAGAATTATTGTCAGCAATCGTTTTATCATTGTTTTAAAAAGTTTTCAAAATTAATTAAAAAAGTTAGTCGTTAGTCATTAGTTACGAGTTACGAGATTTTTTCATTAATTAAATTCATCATTCAAAATTCCAATCACCAGTCTTTCTCAATTTTAACTTTTTTCGCTTTTGCAGCCTTAGCTTTTTTTACTTTATCCTGAATTTTACTTTCATCGTTTTGTAAAGCTTGAAGCAACTGCTCTGCATTTTCTTTTGATATTTTATTTTGCTGTTGTTCCTGTTTCTGTTCTTCCTGATCTTGTTGATCCTGGTTCTGCTTGTTTTGTTGATCCT
>JABMQB010000266.1 GCA_013203525.1 Mariniphaga sp. | reverse complement strand
TTGAGATTTAAATACAACAAAACCAACAATAACAAGGAATAAAATTATGTATTTACTTGTATGGTTTAAAAGTGAATCTCTTGTCTGGGCCATAATCTTTTTGGCATTTTTATGAAAAAAGACATGTAATTATTCAGGTTAAATGTAATACATAATTTTTAAATTTAGAGCTTAGGAAAAAACAAATAAATGAAAATTGCAATTTTAAGAGAAACACGCCGGTGGAAAGATAGGCGGGTAGCAATAATCCCGGCAACTGCTTTAAAAATACTAAAGAAATGGCCTTCGGTAAAAATATTTATTCAACCTTCAGAGGTTCGGGTTTTTTCTGATAAAGAATATGAAGATGTTGGCGTTGAAATTAAGGAAGATATTTCAGATTGTGATGTTTTGATTGGAGTAAAAGAAGTTTCAGAGGAGGCATTAATTGAGGGGAAAACATATATTATGTTTGCACATGTTGCAAAGAAGCAGGAACATAATAAAGGTTTTTTTAGGGTTATGGCTCAAAGGAAAATTACTTTATTGGATTATGAATATTTTACTAATGAAGCTGGTTTAAGGTTAGTTGCTTTTGGGCATTGGGCTGGAGTTGTTGGAGCTTATTATGCTATAATGGGAATATTAAAACGGTACCACGATTTTAAAATTCCACACCCTTCTGCTTTATACGATGCAGAGGAATTATATGAAGTAGTTAAAAAAGTAAGAATTCGACCTTTAAAGATAGTAATTACAGGTGATGGACGGGTAGGGCAGGGAGCTGCTAAAGTGTTGCAAAATAGTGGTATTAAAAAGGTTGAAGTAGCAGATTTCCTTGAAAAGAGTTTTGATTTTCCGGTATATTGTATTTTACCCTTTCAGGAATATGTGCAACCAAAAGCAGAAAGTGCAAAAACATACAATGATTTTTTTACTTCCCCTGAAGAATTTGAATCAACTTTTCAACGGCTTACAAAAGTTGCCGATGTTTATATTCCCTGCCATTTCTGGCATCCTAAGTCTCCGTTGTTTTTCACAAAAGAAGATGTAGCCCAAAAGGATTTTAAAATAAGCATGGTTGCCGATATTAGTTGTGATGTTCCTGGTCCGGTTGCAACTACAATACGCACCTCAGAACATGAAACACCTTATTACGATATTGATAGGGAAACGCTGGAAGAAAAAACCACTTTTTCGGATAAAAATAATATTACAGTTGTTGCGGTTGATAACCTTCCAACTGCGTTGCCAAGAAATTCCTCCGAGTCGTTTTCTACTGATCTTTTGAAAAATGTATTTCCATATCTTTTTGAAAATGATTCAGAAGGAATAATAGAGCGGGCAACAATTCTTAAAAATGGAACTATTACACCGCGTTATGGTTATCTTTCAGATTTTTTGAAATAAAAAAAGGAGCACTATAAAAATGCTCCTTTCAGGTTAAATTAAGTAAATATTATAAATTAACAGACGCTTTCAAATTTTTAGCTTTAATTGATTGATACTCAATTTCAATTTCACCTTTGCCTTCAACAATAAACTGGTAATCAATTTTTCCGTATGAAGGTACAATTAAAAACTGAATTTCTGGTTTGTGCTCTTTATAAGTAACCAAATCACGGTACATATCAGTTAGTTCTCCACCAGCCACAACCTTTGCACCTGAAACCTTCAGTATATCTTTACGGTGGAGTTTTTTGTCTCCTGCCTGATATGTCATTGATGGTAATGCTTTGTCGTTTGATAACCTCACCCTGACTCTGTAAAGGTCTTTCCCGATTTTTTTAGTCTCCAGAGTTTCAAGTTTTACTTCAGCAGTATTTTCTGCCGAAAACAGTACTACTGCGGCATTTCTGTGAACCAATTCCTGAAGCATAAAAAGTTGTGGTAATCTGGAAGTCATTTTTACCCAACCACCAATTTCAATATCTCCATATAAAGGATGTTTATATGGCTTCCAGTCCTTATACATTTCACCGATTCCTAAATGGTCGTTAAATTTCATTTGCTCACGGCTACGTTCCGGTGATCCTCCTCTTCTGCCACCACCACCTTCAGCAGGAGGAGCAACAATGGGTTTAGTAATATCAACGCGATAGGTTTCCTGGCTACTTTGAAATAATTCGCCTACAAATGAGTACGCACCAGCAAGATTATACATATGCGAATCAAAATCTCCATATGTTGAATAAAGGTCGTAAGCTGGCTGATATACATAACCAGGAGTAATTTTAATTGCATTTTTACCAAGAATATCCCATGCAGCAACATCTCTTTGTGAAATTTTTTCCTCTTTTGTTGCTGGTGCCCTGAGCCACATACCTCCTGAATTATGGAATGCATATGCCATAATTATATTTGGCCTTGCCATTATATAATCGTTAACCGCTTTTAATCCAATTCCTGATAAAGGAAACAATCCAGCACCACTTTGAACATAGTATGGCATCCAATTATAACCCCAGTTCCGGTTAGGATCAAGATAACCTTCTGTATCTTCATTTATTTGCCCATCGCCATCGTTATCAATTCCTTCTTGTCCAAGTACGGTCCATTCTCCCTTTTTCCCTTCCTCAACACGAACCATTAACCGAGGATCCTCAGGGTCGGTTTTATACCTTCCAAACGGATCCTTAATTCGCATCTGGCAAATGCTTCCATCGCTATCCAGGTCATCGTAGTTGTCTTCATCAACAAGGCCATCATTGTCATCATCCCTAGGTACACGAATCGAACGGTTTGAGCTGGAAGTGTTTGCATCTTCAAAAAAGCGGTATCTGCCATCAACATTGACTACCGGGATAATATAATGTGCATTTCTGTCAACAGTTTTTGTTATTCTTTCGTTTTCACCATATTTTGTCAAAAGCATATTGGCATAATAGAGGCAAACCTCTCCTGCCTGAATTTCATTCCCATGGATATTCCCATCGACATAAACTCCTGGTTTTTCAAGATCGTCACCGGTTTTTGGATTATTTATGGTTAGCGCATAAATATCACGTCCTTCCTCACTTTGCCCAACAATGTCGAGTTCAGTTAATGCAGGGAATGCTTTATTTAATGCTTTTAATGCTATAATTACTTCGTCGTAGTTATAATACCTGTCAAATCGTAGTGGTACTTCAATTTTTCCTTTATCGGCTGCAAAATTTACAAAAGCAAAAGAAAATAGTAATATGAATATTATACATCGTTTCATGATTAACCTCCTATCTTAATTTGTTTAACATCGGCACCTACTGATTTGGATTCTAATTTGGCAGTAACAGATTGTCCTTTGTCTACCTTAATGATCCAGCTAAGTTTTTTAACCTGGTTTCCACCTATATTGGATATTGGAGTGCGTGGTTTTCCATTTAAAAATTCTATTCCCGATCCTTCAAGTGTAACAACTACAGGTTCGGGTTGCTTATTTCGTTGCCCTATTGAAATTGGGTAAGGTAAGTAACCTTTATTTTCCACAAAAATTTCAAGTTTGAATACACCGCCACCCATATCGGTTATTTTTTCATTTAGAAACTTAAATTCCGGTAATTTATCTGATAGTTTTAATAACCATGGTAATTGAATCATACAAAGTGAGTCAATTTTTTGTGTAGGAGGCGTATTTTCCAGGAATGGTAGATAACCTCCAATTTCAACTTCACCAAGAGTAGGATGAGTATAAGGTTCCCAGGGAAGAAATCCCTTTCCATCTAAATTTTTATCAACATAGGCAAGTAGGGTTTTGTCCTTTTCATTTAATTCCCCCTCTTCTTTTGGTTTAGGCATGTTTTTCATCATTCCCGCCATTTGTTTTGGGGAGAATTGCCCTGATTTCATCATATCGATTATCCCATTAGCTGTAAATCGGTCAGGTGCTTTATTTGCCTCTAAAAATGCGCCGATTTTTTCTTCGCCCAATTCAATAAATTCATCAGAACTCATTTTTTCAACTTCTTCAAGTGATAAGCCCTCTTCTTTTTTCTTTTCTTCTTTTACTTTGGGAATAGTAAATAAATTCATACTAAACGAGGGTAATCCCAAATGGTAATAAGCCCATAATTCAAACGATCCATCCTTTGCACTTGCGGGATCCAAACGTTCAGTATTAAATTTTTTCTCTTTTAAGTATTCTTTATAATCTTCTGAAAATTTAGTGTAAAATTTTAAATCATCATCCAGAGGATTAACAGCAGCACCCAGTCCCAAAAAACTTGAGATTAATGATGGTGTTACTTCCATTCCTTCGGGGACCATGGGTTTTGCTAATTCCATAACTTCCTGCATAGTGTATGTCCTTCCGGTTTCGGCTCCCAGCATTGTTGCAAATTGCCTTGGAATTCGAATGCTTTGTAAATTGGCTCCGCCCCCTCTTCCTCCTTTTGGTGGAACCAGGCAAAAGTTTGTAGTTCCTAAAGTCTGAACCATTGCAATTTCCGGACGGTCATAAATAAATTTCATTATTGCGTAGGTTTCTGGAGTGCAGCCCGGATATAAGCC
>JABMQB010000265.1 GCA_013203525.1 Mariniphaga sp. | reverse complement strand
CAGTGTACACAGAATCAAAAACGAATTATCCTGGATATATAGCACCAGGTAATACGATTAAACGAAGGAGGAGTTTTACATGGAAAAAGGAACAATCATTTGGGCGCTGCTGATAAGCCTATGTTTAATAGGTGTTCTGGTTTTTACCTTAACTTCTTGTCTATCCCAAGAAAAAATCGATAAAACAGAAGGGCGGAAAGAACTCTTAAATAAGATTGATGAATTAAAGCTAAAATACAGCCAGAATCCAGAAAACCTAAAAATTGCAGCAGAATATGCGCGTAAACTTTTTACAATTGGCGACTTTATTAAATCGCAAGAGGTTTTAAAACCCTTGATTACTAATCCTAAAGCAACAGAAAATGATATATATCTATTTGCACATATTGCTTACTTACAAGGACGATATTCAGACGCAGAAAAACTCGCTGATTTATTATTCCAGACGGGTTCTGATGCAATGAAAGTCAAGGCTCAGGTTGCTCTTGCAATGATTTATTACCAGACTAAACAGTATGGAAAGGCTAAAAATCTATTTCATGGTTTAGAGGGGAAAATTCAGCTTGCATTATGGGACTTAATGAAATCTTATGATGATGAGATCCCTTATCAGATTGACTGGAATGAAAGTAGTCGAACATCCATTCACTTTCTCAAGACTGATCCACTGCCTGTTGTAGCTATAGAGATAAATGGCAAACAAATAAACTGTATCATTGATACCGGCGGAGAACTTTTCTATCTCGATGAGACAGTGGCTAATTCCATGGGTATTAAGCCTGTAGCAAACCAAATGGAAACTTTTGCCGGTGGAAAAACAATAGAAGTTGGATATGCCAAGGTAGATAACCTGAAGCTCGGAAGTGTGACCATCAAATCTGTTCCCATCAAAACAGGGAAAATAAAGTGGATACAAGTTGGAGGTGATCTTGAAATCAGCGGAATTATTACAACTGGTATTCTTCAGCAGTTCCTGTCGACCATGGATTATATTAATGGTGAGCTTGTTTTACGGCCACGCAGTGAGTTAGGACGAGAAATGTTTTTGGCCGAGACAAAGGGTAAAGATATTGTGGAAATTCCTTTTGTACTTGCTTTAACACACATAATGATTGTCCGTGGGCAGTTGAATGGAAAAGGCGGATTCAATCTTTTTCTTGATTCCGGTCTTGCTGATGAATCTGCTGCAATTCTCCTTCCTGAACAAACCATGAATTATTTGGGTATTCCTCTTCCAGTTATGGAAACAATACCTGAAGAGAGTGGAGGGCTTGCCGGGGGCGGATTCACCATCGGTCGTTTTACCATGGAGAATGTGGGACTGGCATCCCTGCAACAGAAAAAAGTCGGTGGTCTTTATGGCGTATTCCCTCCAACTTTATATATGGACTGTGAATTCATTGTCGATGGACTCATCAGCCATCAGTATTTAAAAAATTATAGTTGGACAATTGATTTTTCCAGAATGGTAATGGCTTTTTCTAAATGAAAAGTTATTGATATAACTTTCAATAATTTATTAATATAGTATTCTATCGCCAATCAGATAATTTATTTTAAGCTAGGCACGGATGCCGGGCGTTCTTGGGTCGCTGGGATTTTTCTTCTTCACTTTCACTGTCAATATGCCGTTTTTATTTGTCCTTAAATAGCCTTGATAATCCAGTATATGGTTTTAATTCAATTAATTCGAATTCAACAATCTTGTTCTTTACTAATGGCAATTCTCCAAGCAAGTCAACAGCTATATCTTTGTTTTCACATTCAAGAATTAGAACTGCATTATGAGATTCGGTGAAGTAAATTTCTCTTAAATGGCCTTTTAAAAATAGGTTGTACACATTTTTGGCTTCTTCAATAAGAGTCTCTTGCTCATTTTCCCAGTTTACAGTTTTTATCTGCTTTTCTAACGCAAGTATTTTCATCGTATTATTTTTTTGCTTCACCTCTTGCTTTTACGAATGCTCTTACTGACCGGGATATATCCTCTTGTGTTGTTGCCCATGAACAAACACTAATCCTTATTACCTTTCTATTATCCCATATTGCACCTCCACACCAACATTCTCTTAAATCTTGAATGAATGTCAATGTCTTTTCAGTTAATTCATCGCTATCACAGCATACTAATACTTGATTAAATACTATTTCATTTAGTATGCTAAAATTATTTTTTTTCAATTCAGTAGCAAATTGAACTGCTCTTTCATGCAAACCAGTAACTAATTCAGAAATTCCCTGCCGGCCTAAATACTTCATTGTAGCCCATAATTCTACAATCCTTGCTCTACGAGACATTTCTGGCGTGTACAACATTCCATCTCTTTTTTCACCATAGATAATATAAGAACCTGTTGCCTGCAATGTCGAAACAAGAGCTTCTCTATCGCTACATAAAACAATACCACAATCGTATGGTGTATTTAAGGTTTTATGTCCATCAACCGACCATGAATTTGCTTTCTCAATACCCTGTGTTAGATGGTTTAATTTAACAGAACCAGAAGCCCATAACCCAAAAGCTCCATCAATATGAATCCATGCATTTGCTTTGTTTGCTTTATCACAGATTTTATCAAAGGCATCAAATGCTCCAGAATTTACATTCCCGGCCTGTAGAATTAAAATAGTTTTTTCATCCAACTCAGGGATATTTTCGGGAATAATCCGCCCCTGTTGGTCAACATCTATCCATTCAATATTATCTTTCCCTAATCCTAATAATGCAATAGCCTTCAATACTGTTCCATGCGCATGTTTTCCTGCAACAATCCTAATTCTCGGAGCGTTAATCAATCCTTTTGAGTTAATGTCCCAGTCCAGACGCTTAAACACTCTGTATCGGGCAGCAGCTAATCCACATAGAATTGCCATTGAAGTACCGCTCACAAATCCTGCAACAGTCTCATTTGGCAAATCGAATATTTGCCTTAACCACCTTTCAACTACCGATTCAAGTTTAGAAGTAATTGGAGATGTTACATATAGAGGAGTATTTTGGTCCCAAAAATCAGATAACCATTTTGCTGCCAGCCCTGTTGGCACAATTCCTCCATTAACCAGACCAAAATATCTGCCTCCGATTTGAGATACCGTTGCAGGTGAACCATATTTATGCAGTTTTTCTAATATGTCTTGAGGTTGATTCGGAAATTCTGGTAAATCTTCATCAAAGATTTTTAAATCTTCAATTGCTTCTTCTGTCGGATATACATTTCTATTCAATGAATTGTCTGCATATTCAAAAGCATATTCCTTTACTTGATTAAAAATACTTTTTTCTTTCATCTCGCGAAACATATTTTCACGAACATTGATTTTCGTTTCTTTATTTTTCATTTTTTAATAACCTCATCAGTTAATCTCTGAAAATGGCATACAACTTAAAATAATCAAACTGTTTCGTTTACGCACGACTCTAGGTGAAGTTTCGAAAATAATCACTAATTTT
>JABMQB010000264.1 GCA_013203525.1 Mariniphaga sp. | reverse complement strand
TCTCTTACCTTTCCCCGTAATACAGCATTCGGATTAAATGACGATAAATAGAATGCAGGGTAAGCACCGGCAAGTATCCCAACAAAAATTGAAAATCCTATTAATATTGGAATTGAATACCAATTACTAAAAAGGTTAAATGGCACATCGGCATTCAATAAGTTATTAAAAAATGGCATGGCCACCCATACAATAATTACTGCGAGTATAAGTGCAATAAATGAAATAATTGTTGAATCGGATAAGAATTGGCTGATTAGTGCCCCCCTTGATGAACCACTTACTTTTTTTATGCCAACCTCTTTTGCCCTTTTTGTAGCCTGGGCGGTTGAAAGATTCATAAAATTAATTGAAGCAATAACTATAATAAGGATTGCGATACTTCCGAAGATTATCAGATATTTTGGGTCACTGGCTGGTTTTGCTCCATCAAGAATAGTCGGATCATGATGTATTTTGCTTATTGATTGAAGACGGAAATTGTAACGATTCCCCTGTTCCAGAAATTCACTTATTGAAACCCCAAAAAGTTGCAATACCCTTGGACCAATATATTTTTCAATCATTCCTGGGAATTTGGCATTCACATTTTCCGGATTGGTGTTGGGTTTCAGCAATACATAGGTATTAAAACTATTATTCAGCCATTCCGGATCCTGCGACCTTGGATTGGTAATAAAGGATGTAATCAAATCAGCATTAAAATGGGTGTTTTCAAGAACATCAGCCATTACGCCCGTTATGATGAAGGGATCTTGACGGGTGTTAATTTTTACCATCTTATTTATGGGATCTTCATCTCCAAAAATAAGGTTTGCCGTTGTTTCTGATAATACAATTGCATTGGGAGAATTTAATACACTCTTTTTATCGCCTTTGAGAAGAGGAATGGAAAATAAATCAAAAAACAATGAATCAGATTCCATACAATCTGAGATAACATAATTCTGGTCTCCTTTTTTAATAATTGTTTCGCCAACAAAATTAATTCGGTTAACTGATTCAACTTCAGGAAAATCAATTACCATAGTGGGCCCTATTACAGCTGCTGAAGAGGAGGTCATTAATTCCTGATCACCGATTTTACCATCCAGTACCAGTCTGTACAACCTTTCCTTTTTTGTATGGTACTGATCGTAACTCAATTGATGAATCACAAAAAGTGTAATTATCAAACTGCATGCAATACCAATGGATAATCCTAAAATGTTTATAAATACATATCCCTTTTGCTTTTTAAGAGAACGCAAACTGTGTTTTAATAAGTTTTTAATCATGGCTTTCTGTAAAAAGAACTATCTTAACAGATAGTATATTCTGAAATTGTAAAATCAAATCAATTATTTTTAAGACGCACAATTAGGAAAAAGGTTACAGGTTATGATTCAATGCATATTTAATTTAACTTTTTTTAATACGAACAATTAAATGAAATTATTTGGGAGAAAATATTTGATTCTTTTTTAATACAACCTGAGAATATCTGTAATCATTCCAAAAGGCAAAATCTATTGAATATCCGAGAATGCACTAAAATTATAATATAACTCGAAAAAATAAATTCAAGGTTTTCAACTAAAAGCCATTTTGTTATGTAAAACTTCATAAATATCGACTGTTTCTGTTTTTCCCTTTAGCATGATATTTCCCAGAAACGTATAACTGAACGAAGACAGCTTTTCCAATTGATTTTTCATTGATCCTGATATTAATATCCGCTTTTGAAGTTCACTACATTTATCCTGAATACGTGATGCAGTATTTAAAGCATCGCCGTGATATGCTAGTTCTTTTTTTATCACCCCAACTTCGGCAACCGAAACTTTACCCATATTTAATCCGGCTTTAAATTCCGGAATAACACCATATTTTCCCAAATAATATTCCCTTCTTCTATTAAGAAGCCTATCAAATGCAATAAAAATATTAATGCAGTTACCATCTTTAAAACCGTCTGAAAAGTTCCAGGTCAGAACAATCTCATCGCCCACATACTGATATATTTTTGCATTGTATTTTGTAATCAATTCTGAAATATCATAAAAACAATCCTGAATAAAAAGACTGTATTTAATATGCCCTAATTGTTCTGCATAAGTAGTTGAAGATTTTAAATCCATAAACATAAAAATTTGGTTCTCCTCTTTTGGACGATGATATTTACCCAACATAAAATTAAACAGAATTCCCTGCCCAAATTTATCATTCACCTGAAGAATAAACAACGCTGATATACTTGCTAATCCCCAATATAAAAACAACATATAAAACCTGTAAGTACTAATAAAATTCAACCAGGCCTCCAGCATCTCAATGCTAAAAAACGGTATTCCAAAACCACGACTATATAACACAGACCAGGCTACTGATATAAAGAAAAACATAAACAGCATGTAAACCAGAGATTTGCACAATAATGTGATGCCAAAAGATTTTTTTCGAAGTAATTTACTTAATACAAGAACCTCAACAATACCAAGGGCCGTACCTCCAACAAACGCACCTATAATAGTGGTAATCAGAATACTTAAAAAATCATTATTTTCCCCTTCAACAGTTGATTGATATCCAAAAAATGATTCATCGTAAAATGTATTGAAAATAGCGCATAGAATCCAAAAACATACCAGGAATAAAATTTTATGTAATTGATTTTTTTTCATAGTATATAATTTTAGATTAAACTTTAGTTAGTTGTATTATCAAAGTTAAACCTAAAATTACAAACAGAAAACTACTATGTGCTATAAATAAAGAATTTATAGCATTATATGTCAAAAAACAAAAGAGATAATTCGAAATTATTATAATTTCATAATACAACTCAAATTACGCATGCCTTTGGCAATTTATACTAAAACAAAATATTTAATTTGAATTATTTTGCAGGTATTGCCAAAGTTTTATTACAAGCTAATTCAATGAGTTAATATTTAATTTCAACATTCGCAATCCGACCATCGCTACTAGTTGCAAATCCTTCATACTTTCCAGGAATTACCCTAAATGTATAATACCCATTCTTAGAAAGAAAATTCCACGTAATGCCATTGTCGGTTGAAATATCACAACCTGTTTTTCCGATTGCGAAAAAGAAATCATCTTTCCCGTTTGAAATATATTGAACGCAGGAACGGTATTCTTTTGGCATTTTATCTGAAAGGCTCCACGTCTTCCCACCATCATTAGTAAAAGCAGCAATGTTATCATTTAATTCAGGTTGGCCATAAGTTCCGCCTACAATTACTCCTTCCAAATCGTTTTTAAAACAAACCGAAAAAATACCGGATGCAGGTTTTCCTGAAATGATTGGAGTTTCAATAGCTTCCCAGTTTTCACCAAAATCATCAGAATAAAAAACACGGGCTACACTACCTCCGGTTGCAATCCATGCTTTCCCCGATGGTAAAAATTCAATACAGGTATTTGATGCTGCAAAATTAGCTTCTCCCTCCATTACATCAGGAATATCTTTTATTCTTCTCCAGGATATTCCTCCATCCGAAGTTTTAATGACAAACAGTTTTCCTTCAATTGGATCGCTTACAGCCAGCCCATTTTTGGAATCGGTAAATTTTAGGCTATTAAAAAATAGCCCTTCAGTAGAATCCTGAAAAACTACCTGCCATGTTTCTCCCGCATCATCTGTTAGGTATCCAAATGCAGGTCCGGCAACTCCAAAAACAATTGCTTTTTTTTCATCCCAGGCATGGATGCTCCGGAAATCATTTTCTTCAGCTCCACGAACCTGAATATTTTTCCAGGACTCTCCCCCGTTTGCGGTTAATAGAACTGTGCCCCCTGATCCACTTGCCCAAACAATATTTTCATTCACAACAAATAATCCTCGAAGGCTAGCATCAGAATTAGTCTGAAGGGAAGTAAAATTAATTGCCACCGATTCTATTTTCTTCAGATTAGAACAAAAAGTCATCAGAATCATTAACAGTATCAAAAAGGGTAGGTAATATTTCATGTGTTTATAATTGTCTGTTTTTTATGGTAACCCATGGAACTCGCCATAATCATGCTCCTGTGTATCAAACAACTTTTTGTTATGGCTCGTTTCATCTTATAATAAATCCGGAATTTTATTTTCTTGATTTTGCTAAATCAGCCGCAGCCGTTTCCATTAACAAATAAAAAGCCTGTCCTTCCGGGGCAAAATATGAACGATTAAAATGAGGTAAACCACACACATCGTGAACATATCCCAGTTTATCGACCCGGTCGTTTGCTGCTTTGCGCATAATTTCTGTTGGATTAAGATACGATGGATTAAGATATCCGGCAGCCACACCTCTGTAAATTGAATAGCACAACATCTGGCTAAGGTTTACTTCGGGAAAAGTATCCGGCTTGTTCACCACGTCGTGGAACAGACCATCATCACGGAGGTATTTCAGGCATCCATCAATTACATCTTTTGTATAGGAGATCAGCATTTTCTTTTCGGCTAAAAATGAATCGGGTAACATTTTAATTACACGAGTTATTCCAGCAGCCGACCAACCATTCCCAACGCCCCAAAAATCTTCGCGATTAAATTGTTTTTTGACATCATCCCACATATGAGAGTATAATTTATCATTTTCGTGATACAGGTACTTCCTGAATCCATCAATCTGCTTCAAAGCTTCCTTATATTCTCCAGCGGCAGCCAGAAATGGTGGAAGCATATAAGTTGCATCCGACCAGATACCTTTGTTGGGTTCCTGTGTATGGTAAATTATTCCTTCTGGTGTTTTATGTTTTGTGGTTTTAATAACTTCGAACATTTCATCGGCACCTTTCCTAAAAATAGGATCGCCGGTATGTTCGGCAGCAAAAAGTACTACCTCGCCAACACTGGCACAATCGGTTATTGGACCGTTACCTTTCAGTACCGAAAACCTACCCTTTTCCTGACGGACAATTGCCCCACGTGCAAATGAGATAGCCAAATCCAATTCTCCCATTTCTAAAAATGCCTGCGCTACTGTGCCTTGTTCCCAGTCGTAGCGTTGCATCCCTAAGGTTGCGATTTTTACCCTTTCAATTTTATCTTTAATACCTGAAATTTCTTTTAGAAATAGTTGCCCTGATTTTTGGGGCTGATTATTTGAAGAACCTAGATTATTACCAACCGCTGAAATACCAGCCATACCGATTGTAACTCCTCCGGCTTTTTTAAGAAACGACCGTCGCGAATCTAATTTTTTGGAACTCATTGTAAAAAGGTTTAGTTAAAGTTCAGCTAACAAAATTAGTAATTCTTTGATCGCTTCTCTGCAAATACTTATAAGGGAGCAAATTTATTCACATCCACTTCATGCATCATTTCATAAACCGCTTCAAAAATCAATTCAACATTTGGTTTTGAAAAATATTCCCCGTCGATACCATAAGCCGGGCGGTGTTCTTTTGCTGATAATGTTTGTGGAGCAGTATCCAGATAGTTAAATGCTTTTTGTTCTTCCATTACTTTTTGTAACATGTATGCCGTTGCACCACCGGGAACATCTTCATCAACAAAAAGGATTTTATTGGTTTTTTTAACTGATTTCAGAATTTCATGGTTTAGATCAAATGGCATCAGGGTCTGAACATCGATAACCTCAACTGAAATACCTTTTTCTTTTAAAAGACCGGCTGCTTTTACAGCATGGTTTACATTCCATCCGTAAGTAACAATAGTAAGGTCATCACCTTTTTCAATAATTTCGGGAATACCCAATGGTATTTTAAATTCTCCAAAATTTGATGGTTCCAGTTCCCTCTGACCATATCCTTTTAATGGTTCAATAACAATTGCCGGATCATTTCCTTCAAGTAGGGTATTATAAAAACCTGTAGCCTGTGTCATATTTCGTGGAACGCATAAATAAATTCCACGCATTGATCCTAAAATCATTTGCATGGGCGAACCGGCATGCCACATTCCCTGAAGTTGATGGCCGCGAGTACGGATAATAACCGGAGCTGCCTGTTTGCCTTTTGTGCGATATTGCATTGTTGCCAGATCATCACTCAGAGTCGATTGAGCATACATCAAATAATCGAGATACTGAATTTCGGCAATTGGGCGGAACCCCCGTAAAGCAAGCCCAATACCCTGCCCGATTATTGTTGTTTCCCTGATACCGGTATCAAATACTCTATGCTCTCCAAAATTCTCCTGCATACCTTTCATACCCTGGTTAACCCCACCAAGTTTCCCGGTATCTTCACCAAAAGTCATAAGGTTTGGGTATTTTGTAAAAAGGGCATGGAAATTCTTATTGATAATTTCAGAACCTGTAATTTCTTCCGTGCTTTCTAAGTATTCAGGCTTTACAGATTTTACTTTTAATGCTGAATCATCTCCATCACGATAAAGCTGTTGGTTATAGAATCCTGCACTTTTGTTCTCAAAATCAGTAATCCATTTTATCAAATTTTTCCGGTCTGCTTCCAATTCAGAATTTTCATGAATATTAAAAGCTATCCGTTTTGCAAATCTTAACAATGACCGCCGTGTTGTAAATGGCCTTGATTTAATTCTTTCAAGGTTATCAATCCTGTCAACTTCTTTATTCGATTTTGCAGATATTACTTTTATTATTGAATTTAACCTTTTCGTTTCCCCGGAATAACTGTCCTTATAATGATCCCATGCGTTATCTTTTGCCTTCTTTGCAAGTTTTTCAGCACGCTTTTCGATCTCTGTTATTGTTTCAATATCGGCAATTGCATGTTCAAGAATCCATGTGCGAAAATGTGAAATACCATCGAAATCTTTTTCCCACTCAAGGCGCTCCTTGGTTTTGTATCGTTCATGTGAACCAGAAGTTGAATGCCCCGTTGGTTGTGTCAATTCATGGATATGGAAAAGAACGGGTATTTGTGTTTTTCTACATTGAGCAATTCCTTCAGAAAAAGTTTTGACTAACGCAGGGTAATCCCATCCTTTACATTTATAAATTTGAATTCCATTTGTATTTTTTTCTTTCTGAAATCCTTTTAAGGCTTTTGAAATACTTGATTTTGTTGTTTGAAGTTCAATTGGTACGCTTATCCCAAAACCATCGTCATAAACCGTTACTGCCAAAGGAACCTGCATAACACCGGCAGCATTAATGGTTTCAAAAAACATCCCTTCCGAAGTGCTTGCATCTCCAATAGAACCAAAAGCAACCTCATTTCCATTGATATTATTATTGAGGTGTTTTTTCATGGCAGGATTTTGCCTGACAATTTTTGATGCCTGTGCCAATCCAAGCAAACGTGGCATCTGCCCTCCCGTTGGTGAAATATCTGAAACAGAATTATAGCAATTAGCTAAATCTTTTATTTCACCTTTATCATTAATATTTGGTGTACTAAAATGATTATTAAAATTTCGTCCAGCGGTCGATGGATTATTTTTCTCATCCGTGTCACCATAAATCATCGAAAAGAATTCTTTGGGCTGAAGTAATCCAAGGGCAAGCATAAAAGTCTGGTCGCGATAATAACCCGACCGCCAATCACCTTTTTGAAAAGCTTTTGCATATGCAACCTGGGCGATTTCTTTCCCATCGCCAAAAATTCCAAAATGAGCCCTCCCATTATGTACTTCGCGCCTTCCAAGGATACTAAGCTGCCTGCTTAAATAAGCTATATAATAATCGTTCAGGATTTCTTTATTATTGATTTCAGAGGTTGTCAATATATCAATCTTCTCTAAATACATTTGTAGAGCTTTGGTTATTTTTTTAGTTTAAAAAAAATATTTCTATCTTAATCTATAAAATAACAGTTAAAGCTCTGATTTGTTTTCAAAGATGATTTTAAGAAATATAATGATTTACAGTTGAATTTTTATACCTCCCAGTTTTACAGATTTTTTAATAGCATCAACAATCACCATATCACGTAAGCCTTCTTCACCCGGAGTTAACGAAGGTCGTCCGTCCATAATTGCCTTGCACATCTCATCCATTTGAACACCCTGTTGGTGTTTTTCAGGAAAATCAAATTTTTCACCCCGAGGTAAGAATCCGTGCTGGCCTTTATAACCCTGAAAAGGTTCCAAACCATAAGTTCCTTTTTGAGCATTGATTTTTAAGATATTTACATTTGATGAAAAGGTTGTCATACAATTTGCAACAATTCCCCCCGGAAACTCAAGTTGAAATGTTATTGTTTCATCAACTTCGGATATATTTTCAGGGTCAGGATTAAATTGTTGAGCAGAAACCGAAAATGGTTCTTTCCCGGTTGAATACCGTGCAGCCTGTAAAGCATAAACACCCATGTCCATCATGGCACCACCACCGTATGCTGCTTTAACTTTCCAATGTTCAGTTGGGCGTTTCATATAAAAACCGGTTGCTGCATTCACAATCTGAATATTTCCGTAGGTTTTTTCACGTGCAAATTTTTCGATTTGTTGAGTATATGGTTCGTAGCGTAAACGATATCCAATCGAAAGTGAAACACCTGCATCTTTGCAGGCTTTAATCATATCATGGCATTCTGTAGCATTCATAGCCATGGGCTTTTCGCAAATTATATGTTTGCCTGCCTTGGCTGCCCGTATTACATATTCGCGGTGCATGCTGTTGGGTAGTACAACATAGATCACATCAATATCTTTATTTTCAGCAATAGAATCAAAATTCTGATAGTTGTATATATTTTCCTTTGGAATACTATATTTTTCAGCCCATATTTTTTCTTTTTCCGGTGTCCCCGTAACAATACCCGCCAGATAACAATTTTCGGTTTCCTGTAAACCCGGAGCCAGTAAATCGGTTGAATAGTAACCAAGGCCAACCAGGGCAATCCCAAGTTTACTTTTTTGTGATATTGGTTTTCCATATGTAATAAAAGGAAAACCTGCTGTTCCTGTTGCCAAAGCAGCAACCGATGCATTTTTTATAAACCGACGACGTGATTGTTTCATAATAATTGGTTTTAAGTTCTGTTTAAAATTAATAATTTGTGTGAATATCTTAGTATAATTCAATCCTCTTCCTAATTTTTGTATTTTCGGTTTTTAATAAACACCGTCATTATGGAAAACTTTATTAATTCAATTGTAATTCCGGGAAACCTTCCTGTAATTGAAAAAGAAACATTTAATAAACTCGAAAAAAAATACCTCACTATAATCTTAATTCGGATTTTAATTTTCTTTTTGGTACTCTCCGGAGCGTTTATTTCGATTTTATTTATATCCGAGGAATTACCTCCGGTAAAAATTATCCTATTAATCAGTTCTGCCATAATAGTCCTAATTGCCTATTCTTTTATTATTAATCTTTTAGGATTTCCCAAAAAAGGTTATCTGGTTCGTGATAAAGATATTTCCTTCCAAAGAGGGTTAATCACTTATAAAATAACCACTGTCCCATTCAACCGTATTCAACACGTGGAAGTTAACCAGGGAATTTTAGCAAAAATGCTTAAACTTTCAACTGTTAAAATATTTACAGCCGGAGGGAATGCCAGCGACCTTTCGATCCCAGGGCTTCAGGTTGATATTGCCAATAACCTAAAATC
>JABMQB010000263.1 GCA_013203525.1 Mariniphaga sp. | reverse complement strand
TTTTGTTTTTTGTATTTTTGAACCATGGAAGAATTCGTAAAAAAGACACAGGAAAACAACCGGAAAAGAATTAAAAGGACGCCGCTTACACAAAACTTTCCGGAACACGGAAAAATTCCTCCCCAGGCCGTTGACCTTGAAGAAGCAGTATTAGGTGCTATCATGCTTGAAAAAGATGCGCTCACTGCTGTAATTGATATTTTAAAACCGGAAGTATTTTATAAGGAATCTCACCAAATTATTTACAGGGCTATTACGCGCCTGTTTACAAAATCAGAACCTATTGATATTTTAACTGTTACAAACGAATTAAAAAGAAGCGGTGAACTGGAACTTGTCGGTGGCCCTTATTATATTACACAACTAACCAACCGGATTGCTTCTACTGCAAATGTTGAATATCATTCACGTATCATCTCTCAGAAATTTATACAGCGTGAATTGATTCGTATTTCATCCGAAATAATTAAAGATGCTTTTGAAGATACTACTGATGTTTTTGACTTGCTTGACAAAGCCGAACAAAGTCTGTTTTCGGTCAGTGAAACCAACCTGCGAAGAAATTATGATAATATGCAATCGCTGATTTCAGAAGCTATCAAAGAAATTGAAGCAGCAAAAGACTCCGCAGATCACTTAAAAGGTATTCCATCGGGTTTTACTCAAATGGACAGGATTACTTTAGGATGGCAAAAATCCGAACTTATCATTATAGCTTCACGTCCGGGTATGGGTAAAACAGCATTTGCACTTTCTATGGCAAGAAACGCAGCAGTTGATTTTAAAAAGCCGATAGCTTTATTCTCACTTGAAATGTCATCAATACAATTAGTAACACGACTGATATCTTCCGAAACACAGCTCTCTGCCAGTAAACTAAAAAGAGGTACTCTTGCTGAACATGAATGGCACCAACTTAACGCAAAGATCAGCGGTCTGATTGATGCCAATCTGTTCATTGACGACACTCCTGCCCTCACTATTTTTGAATTACGTGCTAAAAGCCGACGGCTGAAAGCCCAGCATAACATAGAAATGATAATTATTGACTACCTTCAACTGATGTCAGGAACAGGTGAAGCCAGAGGAAATCGCGAACAGGAGATCAGTAATATCTCACGTTCATTAAAAAGCCTTGCAAAAGAACTGAATATTCCTATTATTGCCCTTTCACAGCTAAGCCGTGCTGTTGAAACACGCGGTGGCACTAAAAAACCTATTCTCTCCGACCTTAGAGAATCAGGTGCTATTGAACAGGATGCCGATATGGTATTATTTATCTACCGACCTGAATATTATAATATTGATGAATATGAAGAAGGACAGTCTACTGCCGGAATAGCTGAGATAAATATTGCCAAAAATCGTAACGGACCATTAGCTGATATACGCCTCAGATTTATTAAGAATTATGCAAAATTTGCTGATATTGATCCCGATGAATATGAATCTTTCGATAGTCAGAATATAAACCAGGGTTTTGATAATAAGCAAAGCATTCATACTATTCCTTCTAAAATGAATGATATGGAGGATGAAGAAACTCCTCCGTTTTAAAAAATATTACTTTATATAGTTGAATAAAATTATTAAAGCACATTTGGCACTTATTGGGGCAAATGTAATTTTCGGACTGAATTATATAATTGCCAAAGGAATAATGCCCCATTACCTTGATCCGAGATCAATAATTTTATTACGAGTCACCATAGCAGTAATCTTTTTCTGGTTGTTTCATCGGGCTTTCGTAAAAGAAAAAGTTGAAAAACGAGATCTCATAAAACTGTCTGTTTGTGGTTTATTCGGTATAGCCATAAACCAAATATTCTTTTTTGAAGGTTTAAATCTTTCAACTCCTATCAATTCTTCAATTATAGTAACTTCAATACCAATTCTTGTTCTGATATTTTCATACTTATTATTAAAGGTGAATATCACTCTTTATAAGATTATCGGAATAGCTTGTGGAACAACCGGCGCTTTGGTAATAATATTGCTTCAGGGTTCAATTTCTTTCAAATCAGATACTTTTACTGGAAACTTATTCATAATAATAAACTCCATATCATACGCTTTATATATGGTTCTTTTAAAACCGCTATTGTTAAAGTACAAAGCAATTACGGTTATAAAATGGGCTTTTTCTTTCGGATTAATATTTATAATACCATTTTGTATAAAACCTGCCATAAGTGCAGACTGGCAATCAATTCCGGTTAATATCTGGTTTTCAATATCGTTTGTTGTAATTGGCACGACTATACTTACATACCTGCTGAATATTTATTCACTGAAATATGTAAACCCGATTGTAACAGTATCATATATTTATTTACAACCATTTATAGCTACTGTAGTTGCATTGTTACTCGGAAAAGATACTCTAACAATTCAGGAAGTTATTTCAGCTATTTTAATCTTTTCAGGAGTTTATTTTATAAGTATCCGTAAGAAAAAAGATATCAGATGTTAAATGTTAATAATTTAGTTTTTTAATTTTTCGTAAATTTGTATTTCAGTAATTCTCAGAAATAAAATATATTTACTATGAATAAATTTTGTTTTATAAAAATTATAAATGATTTAAAAATGCTTTGCTTATTAAGTTTATTTCTCTTTACTATGTGTAATGCTCAAAATACTTCACAAACCGGTTTTGACGAAAAACGCAAAACAATGGTTCGTAATCAGATTCAATGGCGTGGAATAAACAATCGTCAGGTTCTGGAAGCAATGCTTAAAGTTCCGAGGCATAAGTTTGTTCCTGATATGTATATTGAATATGCTTATGAAGATACTCCGCTACCAATCGGAGACGGACAAACAATATCACAGCCTTACATTGTTGCTTTTATGACTGATGAACTGAAATTAAATCCAAGTGATAAAGTACTGGAAATCGGCACCGGTTCCGGTTATCAGGCTGCTGTTCTGGCTGAAATATGT